>JAHEJF010000047.1 GCA_024639025.1 Ahrensia sp.
CGGCATTGATCATTTCCACTGCAGTCCGGTGGATCATGACGTCCGCAACATCAAGTTCGCTCAGGTCCAGCAAGCCGCCAAAACGCGCCCGGTCCTCGGTGTCCACAGAGCCTTCTTCGTGTAGGACTTCAACTGCTCCGCGAAGCTCGTCACGCCCAGAAAGAATGGACTGATTTTCTTCAAAGTCGACACCGAAAACATGCAAGATCCGTCGGACAATGAAATCGACGGCTTTGGCCAGAGGCGAGACCAGCAGAACAAAGATTCGAATCGCCGGAATAACGATCAGTGCGAACCTGTCGGTTTGTGAGATGGCCAGATATTTTGGCAGCACTTCGGCGAATATGACCAGCATCACTGTCATGATGACTGTTGCATAGATGACGCCGGTTTCACCAAATAATTTGAGCAGCAAGGTCGTTGCCAGCGCCGACGACATAACGTTGATCAAATTGTTGCCGATAAGCAGGGCACCGATAAGCCGCTCCTTGTTCTCGGTCAGCGCATTGACCGAGCGCGCACGCTTATCACCTTGATTACCAAGTTGTCTCATTCGGCCACGGGAAACCGCAGTCAGGGCTGTCTCTGATCCCGAAAAGAAACCCGAAAGGACGATCAGGACCAATATTGCGCCCGTTGTGAGCCATACTTCCATTGATCTACCTTAACCTCCCAAAGCTTCGGATAAAAAGGCGTGAACTTCTGAGGGGGGCACCTGTTTTGAAACAAATGCCTTGCCGATGCCACGGGTTAAAATAAATGTCAGATCGCCCCGGGAAACTTTCTTGTCTTGCGCAATAAAATCCATCATCTGATCTGCACTTTTGATGTGTTCCTTCAAACTGGAAAGATTGGTCGGCAGGCCCACAGAATCAAGATAACGGATTATGCGTTGTGTGTCGTCGGGCGATGACTGATTCATCCGGGCCGAAAAAGCGTGTGCCAATACAAGACCGATGGAAATTGCTTCGCCATGCACAAGAATCTCTGACTTGTATTTGACAATACCTTCGAGCGCATGGCCGAATGTGTGACCCAGGTTGAGCAATGCACGCTCGCCGGCTTCATATTCGTCGCGCGACACGATTTCCGCTTTTGATCGACAGGACGTTGCGATGGCATGCACACGCGCATCCCCGCCGGAACGGATCGCATCCCAATTGTTTTCCAGCCATTCATAAAAACTGACATCGTTGATCAAGCCATATTTGATTACCTCTGCAAATCCGGCACGAAACTCGCGTTCCGGCAGTGTATCTAGGACTCTGCTATCGGCGATCACAAGCCTGGGTTGGTAGAAGGCACCCACGAGGTTTTTACCTTGAGGTGAATTGATGGCGGTTTTACCGCCAACCGAGCTGTCGACCTGTGCGAGCAGAGTTGTCGGAATCTGTATGAAATTCACGCCACGACGTAAGATCGAAGCTGCAAAGCCAGCCAGATCGCCTATCACGCCACCACCCAATGCGATGATTGCATCATCACGTTCAAGTTTCAAAGCAATCGCCGATTCCACAACCTCTTGAAGATGGGAGTAACTTTTGGTCGATTCACCTGCGGGAAGGATGATGGCATCATGCTCGATACCCACTTCATCTAGGTTTGATTGCAGCGCACTCAAATGAGCCTTAGCAACATTCTGATCAGTTACAATTGCACACTTTGCTCCAGGCAAGAGCTCTTTTATACGCTCGCCTGAGGATTCCAGAATACCCGGGCCGATTACAATGTCATAACCGCGATCGGCCAGATCGACCCGCACTGTTTGGATTGCGGTCATCGATCACTAGCTCCGTTTTCAATGTGAGCAGGTTCATTTCGGCGCATATATTCCGCAAGGGCTGAAATCATATTGTTGGTCATTTCATCCTTGCTCACATCCTGTGAGGCCACTTCCAGATCAGCAAGTCCATAAACAGGGTAACGCTCATTGATCAGGTCCTCCATCACACCGCGCGGGTCGGGATTTCTCAACAGCGGGCGCGTGGTCTTTTTTGAAACGCGTTGCATCAGCAAATCAATATCTGCAGACAACCAGAGACTAATACCGTTTTGCCCAATGATCGCACGTGTCTCATCATCCATGTAAGCGCCGCCACCTGTCGCCAGGATTTGCGGACCACTTTCCAGCACCCGTTTGATCACACTTTTTTCCAATCGGCGGAATTCGGGTTCTCCATAGGATGCAAAAATGTCGGCCACCGTCATCTTTGCCGCTTTTTCGATCTCAGCATCGGCGTCGACAAAGGGAATTTTCAGTTTTGAAGCAACCTTGCGACCGATCACCGATTTACCGGCACCCATCAATCCGACAATTGTTATGCTTTGCGAACCGAGCGTGGACAGAATCAGCGCTATGTCGTTGCTTAAACTGGATGTTTGCATCTGTTTTTCCATGTCATTGGCCTTAGCGCATGAACAAGGCACATCTGTCAAGAATTTGCCGGCTGTATTGCCGGTTGATTTCGGCACCCGATGACCGCATATGTAGCGCTGGTCAGCATGAACAGGCGGTCACATGCCGAGTCTTATTCGTTTCATAGTCTTGATAGGCGTCCTCATTGGGATTGCTTATGGAGCCATGTATGCGCTGGTCTTGTATGTTGAACCGCAGCAGCGCGAAATGACCGAACGGGTACCCACCGACAAGATCAATCCGGTGCGCCAATCGGCGCCGGCCCAAAACTCCAATTCGAACGCCCAGTGATGTCATTGGCGAAGCGGTAATAAATTGCCGCTATCATGTGGGCATGATCGAAGCATTTTTGGAAATGATCGGTGCTGAACGTGGTGCAGCTGACAACACGCTGGCGGCATACAGGCGAGACCTTGAGCATGCCTCGGATTATTTGAAGTCCTCTCGCGGCACTGCCTTGTCCAAGGCTCAGGGAGACGATATCGCGTCATATCTGAGTTCTCTTGCCGTGGAGGGCTTTGCACCTTCAAGTCACGCACGGAAACTGTCCTGCCTCAAGCAGTATTTTCTGTTTCTGTACAGCGAAAATGTTCGGAGCGACGATCCTACAACGACTATCGCGGCACCAAAGAAAGAAGCGACCATACCCAAGACACTCAGTGAAAATGAAGTGTCACGTCTGCTTGCTGCAGCTGAGCATGAAGCCACGAATTGCAAGGGCACTGCCAAAGCCAAAATGCATGCAGCGCGCAACCATGCGCTTCTGGAGTTGCTTTACGCGACAGGGTTGCGGGTTAGCGAGTTGGTGACATTGCCGATTTCAGTTGTGCGCGTTGGCGAACCATTTTTCATTGTCCGGGGCAAGGGAAACAAGGAGCGTATGGTGCCGGTTTCGCAAAAGGCCATGAATGCGATCCAATTATATTTAGCAATGCGCAACAGTGACGAACGAGCCGATGGATGCAAATGGCTCTTTCAAGCCGATAATTTTTCGCAACCCATAGCACGTCAGGTTTTTGCGCGCGAGCTTAAGCGGCTTGGAGAGCTGTGTGGAATTTATGCCTCGCAATTGTCGCCCCATGTTCTTCGGCATGCATTTGCCACACATTTGCTTCAAAACGGTGCAGATCTGCGCGTTGTCCAACAATTGTTGGGGCATTCTGACATTTCTACCACACAAATCTATACCCATGTGCTCGATGAGCGGTTGCACCAATTGGTGAATGAGCATCATCCGCTGGCAAGCGGTTGATTATTTCAAGACTGATAACGCGCCGAAAAGCTTGACATTGCGGGCGTTAAACGCCACCTCACAGAAACCATTTCACGCAACAGGGTCGCCTATCCTAATGTCCAGCTATCTCGAATTCGAAAAGCCGATTGCTGATCTAGAAGGAAAGATACTCGAGCTCAAGAAATTGAGTACCGATGACGATAGTGCCGTCGATACAGCGGATGAGATTGCCCGGTTGGAGAAACGGTCGCAGGACGCACTGGTCGATGCCTACCGAAAGCTGACGCCATGGCAAAAGGCACTGGTGGCGCGCCATCCGGACAGGCCTCATTGCAAAGACTTTATCGACGCTCTCTTTACGGATTTCACCCCCTTGGCTGGTGATCGCAGTTTTGCCGAGGATCACGCAGTGATGTCTGGTTTTGCACGGTTCAAGGGAAGACCGGTTGCGGTGATTGGCCAGGAAAAAGGTTCAGACACCAAATCGCGGCTTGAACGGAATTTCGGTATGGCGCGACCTGAGGGCTACCGCAAAGCGGTTCGAATCATGGACCTTGCCAACAGATTTGGACTTCCCGTGATCACACTTGTGGATACGGCGGGTGCTTATCCCGGTGTTGGTGCGGAAGAACGTGGGCAGGCAGAAGCCATTGCTCGCTCTACTGAAAAGTGTCTCAATCTGGACGTTCCGATCATCTCTTTGATTGTCGGCGAGGGTGGATCGGGAGGTGCGATCGCCATAGCCACCGCGAATTTGGTCTACATGCTTGAACATGCCATCTACTCAGTGATTTCGCCCGAAGCAGGCGCATCGATTTTGTGGCGTGATGCGGCTCGGGCCAAGGATGTTGCAACAGCCATGAAAATCACGGCGCAGGATCTGTTGGAACTCAAGATTATCGACGGAATCATCGCGGAGCCGTTGGGTGGCGCGCATCGCGATCATGGGATCCTCATGGAGAGCGTTGACAAGCAACTGGAGCAGGCGCTTGAAAGCCTTGAGGGCAAGGATGGTGAGCAGATCAAGCGCGAAAGGCGCGACAAGTTTTTGGCAATTGGCAGAAATCTGTAAATTGGGACGCAATATACTTGACGTTTTTCGGATTTAGGCGACCGAATTGATTGATCACTCTTGTGTGATTTACTGTCGAGAAACCTTGCGGTAACTGTTTGTCAATTATAATTGTCGAACCGGAAATTGGGTCAAAACCATGAAGCTTAGACGTTTTGCGACAATTGTTGCCTTAGCGAGCGCCGTTGCGCTTGCAGGATGCAATTCAAGCGATTTGCTTGATGTCGCCCGTAAAGCCAATCAGCCGTTGCCACGTGATGTCGTTTTGACAATGAAGGCAAACGGCATGACAAAGTACTCTCCGATCATGATGCGGATCTTTAAGGAAGAGGCCGTGCTGGAAGTCTGGAAACGCAAAGATACCGGACGCTATGCGTTGGTAAAATCCTACGAGATTTGCAACTTTTCCGGCGAAAAAGGACCCAAGTTCAAAGAAGGCGACCGCCAGGCGCCGGAAGGGTTCTATTTGGTGAACCGTCACTTGATGAACCCGAATTCATCCTATTATTTGTCGTTTAATCTGGGTTTCCCCAACAAGTATGACCGCTCTCACGGTCGCACAGGCTCCAATTTGATGGTGCATGGCGATTGTACTTCTGCGGGCTGTTACGCGATGACAGATGAAAATGTTGCAGAGATTTATGCTTTTGCGCGCGATGCGCTGTCTGGCGGGCAGAAGGACTTCCAGGTTCAAGCCTTTCCGTTTCGCATGACGACCGAAAACATGGCAATGCATCGTAATGATGAGCACTTTGCCTATTGGGAAATGCTCAAGGAAGGCTATGACCACTTTGAGTTGACCAAGTTGCCGCCCAAGATTGATGTTTGTGATCGGCAGTATGTCTTCAATCGCAATGCGCTGGAAGGTGAATTCGAGCCAAGTGCAAGTTGTCCAAAAAGCGAAATGCCCTATTCGTTAGCTGTAGCTTACACATCTCACAAGAACAAGTATGCTCTCGAATTCGAGGGCATTGTCGCACAACTTGAAGGGCGCGAACCAAACGATATTCAGCTGTTACCCATTCCTGCACCGCCTCCGCCTGAATTGGAGGTTGAGTCGGAGACCAAGTCTGAGCTTGAAGTCGACAATGCACAAGTCGCACCACCGGTACAAAATTCGTCATCGATCCTGAATTTACCTCCAGCTCCGGCTCGGATTATAGCAACGTCATCTGGAACCGGATCGGCTATCATCAAGATGTCTTCAGAAACAGATACTGCGCAATAATGTGGCTGAGGTTTATGATCTTCGCGGCTTGAACTGTCCGCTGCCAGTGCTCAAAACACAAAAGCGCATGCGGACCATGGCGATAGGCGATGAAATTTGGGTGGAGACAACAGATCCCCTGGCCGTCATTGACATTCCCAATTTTGCTCGTGAAAAAGGACACGCTCTGATTGCAACCGAGCAAGTAGAGGGTGGTCACCGATTCCTGCTTAAATGCGGAGCGGATTGATCATCCATTTTCCGGACGGGGTGCCGGAACTGGCAATTCGATACCCTGTCGCAAACCGAGATCGTCTATCTGATTTTGGCCCACCAAATCGCTCTGGTCCGGACGATCTGCCGGAACAGGATAGGCCGCAAGGTATCGGCCGTTGAGCACTACGGCAGATTTGCTCACACCATCAGCGCCACCCAAACCAGAATCAAGGGCATTTGGCGTGCGTTGCATGGCTGAAATCAGAGGAGTGTCAAATTCGATATAGCCTTCAATTTGGCGGCCATCCCATCTTTGAGCCCGTGCCTCTTCCGTGCAGACCTCCAGGCGCAAATCGGCAATTGTGTTTGATACATCTGCCGGTCTGGGCAATGCCAGCAAACTTGTTGCTTGCGATTGTGTGCTGGCAAAACCCTGTTCCAACAGAGCGACGCTTCTCTCTGCCCGGGTCTTTTGAGAAGTTGCACCCAGAACTATGGCAACCATCGTCTGCCCTTGACGCGTTGCTGAGGCGGCCAGATTGAAACCTGATGCACAGACAAAGCCTGTCTTCATGCCATCGGCTCCGGCATAGCGGCCCAGAAGCAGATTATATGAGGCAGTGACTTCATCGCCGATGCGTATCGCCTCTGCCGCAAAGATCGGATCATATTGCGGAAAATTCTTGCGGATGGCTGTCGCCAGCAAAGCCAAATCACGGGCTGTTGTATACTGATCAGGGTGATGCAAACCGTGCGGATTGACAAAATTGGTATCCGTCATCCCCAGCAAGGTGGCTTCTCGGTTCATTGCCGCAATGAAGCTTGGTTCGCTACCTGACACGGCTTCTCCCAACGCAACCGCCACGTCATTGGCGGATTTGACAATGATCATTTCAAGCGCATTTTCGACCGTCATCACGGCGCCGACCTTGTAGCCCATCTTACTCGGCGGATGGTTGGCAGCGTGGTTGGACATGCGGACCGGAGATCGCAGTGTCAGATTACCAGCCTCGATCTCCCGAAATATTACATAGGCTGTCATGAGCTTGGTGAGTGACGCGGGGCTCCAGCGGTCAAACGCCTGCTCGGCGGCAATCACCCTTCCGGATTGAACATCAACAACTATGCCCGGCGCGGCGCCGGATCGTGCCGTTGCCAGACCAAGCAGTACCAACAGGGAAAGCGCGATTGTTCTCAGCATTGTGACTCTGCGAATTCTTCAGTATGCCACTTCCTTAGTTCAGTGAATTGTGGCTGACAAAGCATTTATTCGGGTCGAGGCCGATTAATGCTTGATGTGGCAGCTTTGCCGCTCCATTTATCAGCAACAGAAACGTATGTTAAAGGTTGGTCATGGCCATATTGAACAGCGCAGCAGAATTGAAAGCCGAAGCCAGTGAATGGCGCAGGCACCTGCATCAAAACCCGGAGATCATGTTTGATGTGCATGACACCGCGGCATTTGTGACGGATAAGCTCAAAGCATTTGGATGTGACGAAGTGGTCACGGGTCTGGGACGTACTGGCGTGGTAGCCGTGATCGCTGGCAATAGGGGTGAAGGCGATACCATTGGTCTGCGTTCTGACATGGATGCGTTGCCCATCAAAGAAGCCACTGGCAAGGATTATGCATCGTTGCGCGCTGGCAAGATGCATGCATGTGGCCATGACGGACATATGGCCATGTTGCTGGGTGCCGCCAAGTACTTAGCGGAAACGCGAAATTTTGCCGGCAAAGCTGTTGTGATATTTCAACCCGCTGAGGAGGGCGGCGGTGGCGGCAATGAAATGGTCAAAGATGGTCTGATGGAGAGATTTGGTATTGACCGGGTTTATGGCATGCACAATTGGCCAAACCTGCCCGCCGGCGAATTTGCTATCCGCTCCGGCCCATTTTTTGCGGCAACCGATGAGTTCAACATTGTGATTGAGGGCAAGGGTGGCCATGCTGCCATGCCGCATAACACTGTCGATCCCATCGTTGCAGGGGCTTCCCTGGTCCAAGCATTGCAAAGCATAGCTTCACGCAATGTCGATCCGATTTCATCAATCGTCGTATCTGTCACCAAATTCAATGCCGGACATGCCCACAATGTCATACCAGAGAAGGTTGAATTGGCTGGCACATTGCGCTCATTGGTGGCTGAGACTAGGGAACTGGGTGAACAAAGACTGTATGAAACCGCCCAGGGTGTCGCATCTGCCCATGGCTGCAAAGCGGATGTCCGATTTCGAAGGGGATACCCTGTAACGGTGAACCACGATGTCCACACAGCTCTTGCCGTGGAGGCTGCAGAGCATGTGGTCGGCAAGGGCCAAGTGGACACAGACGCACGACCCAGCATGGGCGGCGAAGACTTTTCATACATGCTCGAATCGCGCCCCGGTTCGATGATTCTGATCGGCAATGGCGATAGTGCGGGCCTGCATCATCCGGAATATGATTTCAATGACGACATCATTCCCTTTGGTATCAGTTATTGGGCCCAATTGGTGGAGTCTAATCCCGTGCGATGAAGGTGCCGATTGCTGTTGAACGGATGCATGGCTATTTGCTAGTGTCACGCAAAGGTCTTGTTCAAGCGAAAAGCAACAGCCCAATTTTTTGGTCCCGTAGCTCAGTTGGATAGAGCATCAGATTCCTAATCTGAGGGTCGCAGGTTCAATTCCTGCCGGGATCACCAACAATATCAATTACTTATGGTTTTTG
>JAHEJF010000512.1 GCA_024639025.1 Ahrensia sp.
GGAAGGGTATATTTTTGGATCACGCAACCGGCCTGGTTGTCGGGGAAACCGCAAAAATTGGCGATGATGTTTCCATTCTGCATTCTGTGACCCTTGGCGGTACGGGCAAAGAGGGTTCGGAACGTCACCCGAAGATTGGCAATGGCGTGTTGATTGGCGCTGGAGCCAAGATTTTGGGCGATATCAAGATCGGTCATTGCTCAAAGATTGCGTCAGGATCCGTTGTGCTCGCCGAAGTGCCACCCAAGAAAACGGTTGCCGGCGTGCCCGCCAAAGTTGTCGGCGACAGTGGCTGTGCGGAACCTTCACGTGCAATGAATCAATTGCTGAGTTGACCTTGTGTTGAATCACGCTTCGTGTTTCAGACTATTGTTCAAAGACTGAATTCGGAGTGATGCCGTGAACGCAGACGAACTGACCCAACTGACCAAGTATTTCCGCAAGACATTCGACAATGGCTCGCTGGCTGTGAAGGCGCGGCCAAAAATAACTGATTCCGCTGAGCTCTATCTGGGCGAAGAGTTCTTGGGCATCGTCACGAAGATCGAGGATGAAGGTGAAGTCTCTTACGATCTATCCATGTCAATTCTGGATTTTGATCTTGAGGAATTGTGAGGTCAGTCGCCTACATTCAGGCGATCGATCAGCGCTGTAAGCTCCGCTGAAAAAGCTTCCCATCGGGCAATTTGCGATGCCGGGAACCTGATCTTGAGTTCAGACGAAGTTCCGATAAACAAATCGGACTCACAGGGCAGTAGCAAGCGGTCTTCCTGTTCACTGGACGCTTGGCAGCGGGCAATAAAGGCCGGTTTTCCAACAGCATTCGGGCGGCTATAGACCAGCTGTTCATTGATGTAGCCGTACTCGGCAGAAAGATCTGCAACGTACAAGCCGTTGGAGGTCACCTTGATTTCACTTTCGTCGAAAGCGTTGGCATAGACCGGTCTGAACCGTTCAGGCATATCCAACAGGCTCCGGCGCGGACTGATCGTTAGCAGCGCCAGTTCCATTTTCTCCGGATCAGATTGACTGAATGCAGACGCCAAATCGTGGTGATATCCTGATTGTGACGGCCAATGGACCTGCAGGTCCACTTTGGGTGCCACGCCGCCAATGCGCTGCTCTTCGTGCCGGATCATGTTTACCGGGATCGTGAAATAATCATTGCCGATGACAATATTGACAGGCGTGTCGTCCGTCGTGTGACCGACCTGCGAGATGCGCTCGCCATAGATCGATCCCGCAAAATACAGGACCAGCGAAATCACCAGCAACATTGCGAAAATGCCCAACACGCGCCAGGCAACCTTGGGTAATCCTTGGGTCACATCGTGATCGGAAAGGTCTAGTGCGGGGGCTGACATTGCTTGGCTCCGTTAAGCACGACTCGAAAAACTGGCATCGCTCTTGCTTCACAATCAACAGTGTCATGGTAAACAGGCGGTAAAGAGTATGAGTATTGTGATGGTATTGATGATGATTATTGCAGGGATGGCGGTATCCCTGTCTGTGTATTTCCTGCTTTCGGGCGTGTTTTCCTACGAACCGCAGCTCAATGCCAATATGGTCAATGAGATCGGTGTGCCACTGTCGATAGTGGTATTTGCGCTTTGTGGGCCTGTATTGGTGCTCAAACTGTGCTTTGCCGAAGATGGCGAAAGCGACGGTGATGCCAACGTTATCGGGTTCCTGACGACCGGATGCGTCTCATTGTTCTGGAGCGCGGTCATCGGCGTATTTGCCACACAATCCATCCAGGCTGCCATTGCGCCGACCATCGCGCAATTCTAAACTGCTCCAAAATGGCACAATCGTTCGAAAGTGAACCACATGGCATTTCATTCGCTGGACGGTAAATCCCCGCAGAGCCTCGGCAAAGGACCTGCTTTTGTCGCCGACGATGCGCAAATAATTGGTGATATTATTCTGGGCGAAGACACCGGCATTTGGTTTGGCGTGGTCCTGCGTGGCGACAATGAGCCGATCAGCATCGGTGATCAGACCAATGTGCAGGAACATGTGTGCATGCATACGGATTTGGGGTTTCCACTGACGATCGGGCAGGGCTGTACCATTGGCCACAGGGCCATGCTTCACGGTTGTACTATTGGTGACAACGCCCTTATTGGCATTGGTGCCATCGTGCTCAACGGGGCCAAGATCGGCAAAAATTCTCTGGTAGGCGCCGGGGCGCTGGTCACCGAGGGCAAAGAATTTCCAGATAATTCCCTGATTGTCGGCTCACCGGCAAAAGTGGTGCGAACGCTTGATGAAAAGGCGGTTGATGGTCTCAGGGAGTCTGCGAGCCACTATGTCGCCAATGCCAAGCGTTTCGCCGCCGGTCTCAAAGCGCTCTAAAGCGCTGCTTTTATCTTTTCGCACTGATCAGCAAGCATATCATTGTT
>JAHEJF010000048.1 GCA_024639025.1 Ahrensia sp.
TGTCAACGAAGAACAACACGTCCTGACCTTTGTCACGGAATTCCTCCGCAATTGTCAGACCGGTCAGCGCAACACGGGCACGCGCACCGGGTGGTTCGTTCATCTGACCGAAGCACAAGGCTGCCTTGGAGCCCTCTCCGCCACCTTCTTTGTTCACACCAGATTCGATGAATTCGTAATAGAGGTCGTTACCCTCACGGGTGCGCTCACCAACACCAGCGAAAACGGAATAACCACCGTGGGCTTTCGCGATGTTGTTGATCAGTTCCTGAATAAGAACCGTCTTGCCAACACCAGCGCCACCAAACAAGCCGATTTTACCACCGCGTGCATATGGGGCCAGAAGGTCGATAACCTTGATTCCCGTTTCCAGAATCGCAGCTTCGGTTGATTGCTCAACATAGGCCGGCGCATCTGCGTGGATCGGACGTCTTGTCTTTGCTTTGATCGGACCTGCTTCATCGATCGGCTCTCCGATCACATTGATGATGCGACCCAGCATTTCATCGCCAACCGGAATCGAAATCGCAGTTCCCGTGTCGATGACTTCCTGACCACGAACCAAGCCCTCCGATGAGTCCATCGCGATACAGCGCACTGTGTTCTCGCCCAGATGCTGTGCCACTTCCAAGACCAGACGGTTGCCCAGATTGTCAGTTTCAAGTGCGTTCAGGATCGCAGGAAGTTCACCAACGAACTTAACGTCCACAACCGCGCCAATGACCTGAGAAACTGTGCCCTTGTTGCCCTTCGCAGCAACTTTTTTTGCTGGTGCTCTCCGTGCTGGAGCTTTTTTTGCAGCAGGCTTTGCCGCAGCTTTTGCCGGTGCTTTTGCCATGTTGACTACCCTTCCTTACAGCGCTTCCGCGCCCGAGATGATTTCAATAAGTTCTTTTGTAATTTGCGCTTGACGCTGGCGGTTGTAGCTCATCGTCAGTTTGTCGATCATTTCACCAGCATTTCGGGTCGCATTGTCCATGGCGGTCATTTTTGCGCCCATCTCGCCGGCAACATTTTCTAGCAGGGCCCGGAAAATCTGGACCGAAATATTGCGCGGAATAAGATCGTCCAAAATGGAATTGGCATCCGGCTCATAGTCATAGATTGCGTTGCCCGTATCCTCGCTGGCGCTTTCATCGACTTCCGGCGCGGCGGCTGGAATAAGCTGCAAGCCCGTAGGCACCTGGCTGATGACCGATTTGAACTCTGAATAATACAGCGTGCAAACATCAAACTCGCCGGCATCAAACATGCTCATGACCCGCTTGCCGATAGCATCGGCATTAGCAAATCCAATGTTTTTGACTTCACGAAGGTCGATACGATCAACAATGATATCCAAATATTCGCGGCGCAGGATATCATAACCCTTTTTGCCGACGCAGAGGATCTTGACCTCCTTGCCCTCGGCCTGGAGTTTGCGAACATCTTCCCGCACAAAGCGTGCAATCGAAGAATTAAAACCGCCACAAAGTCCACGCTCAGAAGTACAGGCAATCAGCAAATGTGTTTTGTCGCTGCCCGTACCGGTCATCAGCTTGGGTGCATCATCACCACCAACATTTGCAGCAATGTTGGCCAGCACAGAACCCATCCGTTGTGAATAGGGGCGTGCCGCTTCGGCAGCCTCCTGCGCGCGGCGCAGTTTTGCGGCCGCCACCATCTGCATGGCCTTGGTGATCTTCTGTGTTGCCTTGACCGATGCAATTCGGTTTCGAAGGTCCTTCAATGAAGGCATGACTTACAACCTCTACTCTGAGCCAGACCTAATCAGGCAAAGCCCTTGGCGAACGCTTCAATCTCAGACTTCAGCGCATCTTCAGACGCATCAGTCAGTTTCTCCTCCTTGGCAATGGTCGCCAGGACCTTTTTGCCAGCAGTACGCATATGAGACAGTAGCCCCTGCTCGAACTCGCTAACCCTATCGACAGCGAGCTCATCAAGGAATCCGTTCACACCAGCATACATCACCGCAACCTGTTCTTCGGTCTTGAGAGGTGAGAACTGTGGCTGTTTGAGAAGCTCAGTCAAGCGGGCACCACGGTTGAGCAAGCGCTGTGTGGACGCATCAAGGTCAGAACCAAATTGCGCAAACGCTGCCATTTCGCGGTACTGCGCCAGCTCACCCTTAATCGAACCAGCAACCTGTTTCATCGCCTTGATCTGCGCTGCAGAACCCACACGAGACACAGAAAGGCCCACATTCACCGCAGGACGAATACCCTGGAAAAACAGATCCGTTTCAAGGAAGATCTGACCATCAGTGATGGAAATCACGTTGGTAGGAATATAGGCTGACACGTCGTTCGCTTGCGTCTCAATAACCGGCAGCGCGGTCAGAGAACCAGCGCCTTCGTCTTCATTGAGCTTCGCAGCACGCTCAAGCAGGCGAGAGTGCAGATAAAACACGTCACCGGGATAGGCTTCACGGCCTGGTGGGCGACGAAGTAGCAGTGACATCTGACGATAGGCAACCGCCTGTTTTGACAGATCGTCATAACCGATCATTGCATGCATGCCGTTGTCGCGGAAATATTCGCCCATTGTACAACCGGCAAATGGTGCCAGGAACTGCAATGGCGCAGGGTCAGAAGCTGTCGCGGCAATAATGATTGAGTAGTCGAGCGCACCGCGTTCTTCCAGCACTTTCACAAACTGCGCAACCGTTGAGCGTTTTTGACCAACCGCCACGTAAATACAGTACAGCTTCTCTTTTTCCGTACCGGATTCATGTGCAGGCTTCTGGTTCAGGAACGTGTCCAGAATGATCGCTGTCTTACCGGTTTGGCGGTCACCAATGACCAATTCACGCTGGCCGCGGCCAACCGGAATGAGCGCATCAATCGCTTTCAAACCTGTAGACATCGGTTCATGCACCGACTTGCGCGGGATAATGCCCGGGGCCTTAACATCAACACGCATGCGGGTTTTCGCCTTGATCGGGCCCTTGCCGTCAATCGGGTTGCCCAGCGGATCAACCACGCGTCCAAGAAGTTCCTTTCCAACAGGAACGTCCACAATCGCGCCTGTGCGCTTAACTGTGTCGCCTTCTTTGATATCCCGGTCAGAACCAAAGATAACGGCACCGACATTGTCTTCCTCAAGGTTGAGGGCCATGCCGCGAATGCCGCCTGGAAATTCAACCATTTCACCAGCCTGAACTTGGTCAAGGCCGTAGATGCGGGCAATACCGTCACCGACGGAAAGAACCTGCCCGACTTCCGAGACTTCTGCCTCTTTGCCAAAATTTTTGATCTGATCTTTTAGTATTGCAGAAATTTCTGCCGCGCGAATGTCCATCATCCGACCTCTTTGAGCGAAATCTTAAGTGAGGAAAGCTTGGTTTTTAGCGATGTGTCGATTTGGCGTGAGCCCATCTTCACAATCAAGCCTCCGAGAATTGACGGATCAACTGAAACGTTGAGCGTCACGTCCTTGCCGGCCACACTTTTCAGTGTTGCCTTCAATTCTTTGGTTTGCGCTGCTGTCAGCGCTTGAGAGACCGTCACATCAGCAGAAACTTCGCCACGGCCTTCGGCGGCGATGTCGCGAAACGCGCTGATGATTGTCGGCACAGCAAAAAGGCGCCGGTTCCCCGCCACCACTTTGAGAAAGTTTGAAACAAGCGGATGCAGCTTGGCCTTCGTCACAAGCGCACTAATTGCGGCGGTTTGCTCATCGGCCGAAAAAACCGGGCTCTCGATCAGGCGCTGCAAATCCGCGCTTGACGAAATCATGGTTTCAATTTCTCCGAGAGACTTCTCCACGGCAGCGACGGCTTTGGCGTCAACTGCCAATTCGTACAACGAACCTGCATATCGTGATGCAACTTGAGAGGTGCGAGACAAGGTGGCCACAGGCAATCACTTCTCTTGACTAAACACTGTGTCGAGCACCAAACCGGTATATTGCCCTAACACATTGTATTAATTGTTATTTTCGGATCACCCAAGAATCGCAATAAGCACCTCTTGGGCAAGGTGATGGCGCTCTAGCATAGCGTTTGCCCGAGGGCAAGACGCTGACACTACCCTTTTGTCGCATATGAGCACGATTCCATAGTCGCAGTCCGCACGATTTCAGCGCCTAGGCGATGTAGCCTAACGCATATAACAGAGGACTGGCGGCCAGTGCCGCCTCTATCAGGATTGAAATCCAGTTGAATAGTGTGTTGCCGCGATCAAATACGATCGAAACCAAGCGGCCCAGCGCGGTGAAAAACCAACCGGCACCCAGCGCCATCCAGATGAAGGGTTGGGCAAACATGATCGCCAGAATACCTACCCCCAGATAGAAGCCTGCCATCGTAGCGCGGCTTTCAGAAACTGCTTCCGGCACGCCTTCAACTGTTCTCAAGCGCAATATCTTATACGTCGTCCGAGGCAGAAAAAAACATATGATGCCAAACAGAATTGTCACAAGTGCGGACGCCCAGGCCAGCCATTCACCAAGCGATTGGGGTGGAATTATCTCGATCATGCTACTGCCTTTCTGGTCTGGCGCTCCCGATACATCAAATAGAGCCCTGCTGCACAAATGACCAGCATACCGACAAACGTCCAAACGTCGGGCACATCCCCATAGAACAGATAGCCTATCGCCACCATCCAAATTGCCTGACTGTAGATAAAGGGTGCAATCTTTGCTGTCTCCACCAGACGGCTTGTTCTGATCAGAAGCATATGACCGATCATTCCCGACAGACCCACTGCAGCAAATGCAAGATACTCTGCCAGTGATTGCGGCAATCGAGCCTCAGGTAATCCGAAGGGTGCAAACAGGAACACGGCAAAAAAGCAAGAATAGAATATGAGGCTTTCAGGTGTTTCGTGGCCTGCCAGTTTTCTGGTCAGCAAGAAATATGCAACATTGCTGAGCATCGATAGAATGATGAACACAACCGGTAAGGTGAAGGCATCCGTGCCCGGACGCACAACAATCAAAACCCCGACAAAACCAACCAGGATTGCCGCCCAGCGTCGTGGACCGGCCCACTCCCCCAAAAACGGACCAGCCAGTGCAGCGACAAATATCGGAGATGCCAGAAGTACAGAGACTGTCTCATCCAACTGCAAATGACGCAAAGCCAGGAAATTGAAGAAGGTCATGGAAGGCAGGGAAAGTCCACGGAGAACTTGATAAAACGGCCTATTCATCTGCCACAGACGCCGGTTCCTCCAACCACGATAAACCACAAACAGTACCACCGCCTGCAGTGCAAAACGCACCCAGACGACGAAGAACGTGGCATAGCCCAATCCGACCAACCATTTGGCATTCGCATCCAGGACCGAAAACAACAGAAAAACCGTGAGTGCCAACATGACTGCCAGCGGCGGCATCGCAGTTTCACCCGATTGTTGGCCTGACATCTTCATCCCCACATTTTTTGGAATCCATGCGTGAGCTTCCAATCGTTGTCAAAGAATTTGTCTGACTGGCCCGAACCATGGGCCGCTCAAATCAGCGACCGAATAATGTTCTGGGCCGATCGCGCATCCACGCTTGAATCACGCACAAGCGCATCAAAATGGCGGGTGAGGCCCTGTATCTGGTTGCGCTCCCTGAAAACCATGTAAAACCGCCCGACATAAACTGCGGCAATGAGAGGCCCAAATATGATCAGCGGCGCCGAGTATATTTTCCGGCTTTCAAACAGGTAAAGTCGAACCGAAGGATACAGATCTCCACATTTGTCGGCCATCCACTTGATCTGGTCCTTTCTGACAGCCTCAGGAATTGTCTCAAAATACCCGGATCCTTCAGCCAGCGACCGCACTGTCTCAATCGGAACGCAAACTTCGTAATCCGATCCCGGTGCCTGCAACCATTCATTGGTGTCCTTGATCGCCAGCGTTGCCTGCTCAGGTGTTTTATCAACAAACAACTGGTACTCCCACTCCAGCATGTCGGCTGTTTTCAATATGTCCGGCAGCACCGTCGGCACCGCACGAATTTTGTGCCCCGCAGCCTCCTTGTGCCATTCGATCAATTGTTGATCAGCCGGCGTCTTTTTTGCATCGGCAAACCGCAACCCGGCCGTCAGCAATTCAGCAGCGGTTTCTGACCGATCTGACAGACCCAGCAACCAGTCGGCGCTGACACCCAAACAGGAGGCAAATTCGGCCGCGAGATGGGAATTGGGTAGGCGCGCATCTTCACCATTGAGTATTTGCGCAACAGTGGATCGATCAATGCCGGTCTCCCGGGATAGCTGCGATCTGCTTATCTTGGCAGCATCCAATCGCTCGATAACCCGCTGGCGGAATAGTGCGGCGCGTTCAGCCTTTTCCATTTATCCCTCTTTGTTGTTTTTTATCAACATAACTGAATAAATGTTTCACTCTTTTCAAATTCCGGCAAGTCCGAATTTCATCTAATGATGAAGATGAGCCCCTAGAGAGGAACCCTTGGACACACCGCGCAGAACCATCGTGAAAGCCCTGACCTGGCAATTGCTTGGCATTGCATCGATGATCTGCCTGGCTTTTTTCCAATCCGGCCAGCTTGTTGAGGCAATTACACTTGCGCTGTCGGCGAGCGTATCAGGGTTCGTATTCTACTTTTTGCATGAGCGGCTGTGGTCAAAAATCCGCTGGGGTCGTCGATCGTCTTAAAGAAAACTCTGGGGATCAACATCCAGTTGCACCCTGACCGATCCCCGTGGCGAGGGGGCTGCAGAAATCATCTCCCGCAGATAGGCCTGAATGTCGGTACGCTGAGCGCCATGCACCAACAGACGAAAACGGTGCCTACCACGCACCAGCGCCAGCGGTGCTTCGGCTGGACCGAGTACAAGCACATCCTTGGCATTCGGCGCTGCCATTCTCAGGGCGCGTCCATGATCCTGGGCTTCAGCGCGTGAGTTTGCAGAAATGATGATGGAAGCCAAGCGACCAAACGGCGGCATCTTTCCCAGTTCGCGATCCGCTATCTGCTTTTCATAGAACGTGTCCATATCGCCTGACACAATGGCTTGCATAACCGGGTGCTCTGGCTGAAATGTCTGCAACAGGCCAACAGACGGCTTTCCGGTTCTACCGGCACGACCGGTCACCTGGTGCAAGAGCTGAAATGTGCGTTCTGCAGCACGCGGATCACCATTGGACAACCCAAGATCGGCGTCGACAACCCCGACAAGCGTCATGTTCGGAAAATTGTGTCCCTTGGCAACCAATTGGGTGCCGATGACAATATCGGCTTCTCCCTTCGCAATTGCCTCCATCTCCAGGCGCAACCGTTTGACGCCGCCCATCATATCAGAGGAAAGAACCATGATCCTTGCATCGGGAAAACTTGCCAGTGCTTCCTCTGCTATCCGTTCAATACCCGGACCGCAGGCCACCAGATGATCGAAAGTCCCACATTCGGGACAAGCATCGGGGACATGTTCGCTATGACCGCAATGATGGCAGACCAACTGCCGGCGAAAGCGGTGCTCCACCAGCCAGGCAGAGCAATCAGGACACTCAAATCTGTGACCGCAGGCACGGCAAAGGGTCAGTGGCGCATAGCCGCGCCGGTTGAGGAAAAGCAGGCTCTGTTCGCCACGATCCAGTGTCTGCTGAACTGCTTCAAGAAGGGCCGGCGACAGAAACCCCCCGCGTTGTGGCGGCGACTTCCTCAAATCAATGCATTTCAAAATTGGCAGTGCTGCGCCCGCATAGCGGCGCTCCAAGCGTTGGTACTTGTACTTGCCCTGCTCGGCATTGTAGCGCGATTCCACCGACGGTGTGGCCGAAGCCAGAATGATGGGGAAGTTACCCAAATGGGCCCGCACCACGGCCATGTCACGCGCGTTGTAGAACACTCTGTCCTCTTGCTTGTAGGCGGCGTCATGCTCTTCATCAACAATGATCAGACCAAGATTTTCAAATGGTAGAAACAAGGCCGACCGTGCACCGGCTATAACCCGCAAGTTTCCTTCTGCAACCTGCCGCCAGATCCGCTCTCTAGCCTTGGGTGCGAGCCCCGAATGCCAAGGCGCGGGTTCAGCCCCAAACCGGTCATGAAACCGCTCTAGAAATGTTTGGGTCAGCGCAATCTCCGGCAACAGGACGAGAACCTGCTTTCCACGGTCAAGGGTCTCGGCGATTGCCTCAAAATAGGTCTCGGTTTTGCCAGAGCCCGTCACGCCTTCAAGAAGTGTCACTGAAAAATCTGCATCGGCAACACTGGCTGCCAATCCATCGGCGACCTGTCTTTGCTCTTCTGTCAAATCCGGTTGGGCATAATCACTGACAGGCCTGGCCACGACAGGTCTTGGCGGAAGATCGATGGGTTCAAAAACGCCGAGCTTGGCCAGGCCATCGACAACAGACAGCGTCACCCCGGTGGCATGCGCCAACCCGGATCGTGTCCAAGCCATTTCCGGATTTTCGGCAACCTGTGCCATGACCCTGCGCCTTGCGTCGGTCAAGCGCTCTGGCTGGCTGCCCGTTGGCAATATTCCCTTGATCGGCGGCTCAGGTTCAAAGGCTGTCGGTGAGCGCAGGACCATGCGCGCGACCATGCCTGGCGCGGACAGTGTATAGTCGGCAACCCATCCAACAAAACGCAGCATATCGGCAGCAAGTGGCGGACAATCAAATATTTGCGTGACTTCGCGCAGCTTTTTTGGGTCGACCGGCTTTGTATCCGGCATGTCTTTCACCACAACGCCCGAAACCTGCCTTGGCCCAAGCGGAACTTGCACAATTGTACCGGGGCGCGCGATATCGCCGCTTTTAAGTGCATAAGTATAGGGAACAGGTGAAGGCGTAGGCACCAACACACTGACTGTTTCCGGTTTTTTTGGCGAATCGCTATTCATCACCCGTGACCTTGCCGATTGTTTGCGCTAAACGAAAGCCA
>JAHEJF010000513.1 GCA_024639025.1 Ahrensia sp.
CAGGGTGTGACCCATGTTGTGAGGGGAAGCGATCTGTATGAGGCGACTTCTGTTCACATCTTGCTGCAGCAATTGTTGCAGTTGCCGAAACCGACATACTGGCATCATGATTTGATTTTGGATGAAGATGGCCGGAAGTTGTCGAAAAGCAGGGGCGACACATCGCTTGCGTTCTTGAGACAGAAAGGTGCGACACCCGACGACATCCGAAATTTGGTTGGGATCTAGTGCGTCTCAGCCCCTGTCTGTGGAAACTCGGCGATATTTCAATACCCGAACTTGTTCAATAGGGCTTTGGAAATCACCATCAGGGCAAGGGTAATAAAGCCACCGCTTACTCCGGCAACTGCGACCTGAACAGAGGTTGTTGCGTAGAAAAAATTGTCGATCGCGTAAAAACCAAAAAAGGCGCCGGCCATCAAGACTCCCATGTTGCCAATGGTGCCGAATCCGTCTTCTTCCAGGACGCCATGCATCATTGATCCTATGAAAAATGACCCCACGGCCACTATCATGAACAGAGCGACAAACATCTCGGTATCAAGTGAATTTAACATCATCAAACTCCAGACTTGTCGCACAATAGGCCATTTATCTTAATCTTCCCCTAAGTGATGCTCCGACATTTTAACTGTGTTTTAACCAGCGCGCGCAGCACCCCGAATGCCGCTGCGCGCTTTTTGAAACTGGAATATGGCCGCGTTTATTTCAGCGCCCAAAATGAAGATTGCGGCGATAATATACAGGAAAACAAGGGCAATCATGATGGATGCCAAACCGGCATAGGTTGTGACATAGGTGCCAAAACTTTCCAGATAGGCGGCAAAAAGCGATGCGCCGACACCCCAACAAACGATCGTAAAGACGATGCCCGGGATAAGGGATTTCGAATCGCGCCGTCCCGCTGGCAACCATTTGTGAACCACAAACAATCCAACGGCGAGCAAGATGATGGCAATGCCAATCCGCAGAACGTCATTAGGCGCACGAAAATCGCTGAACCAGGGCACCCAATGGACGATTTCTTCTGCAAAATTGATCAGTAGCGGCGCAAAAATAAGCAGGAAGCTTACGGTTAAAAGTCCAGCAGTAGCCATGACCACGAAGACCAGACTTTGCGCGCGAAGCAAAAATATATTGCGCGTTTCTTTAACGCGGTATGCGCGGTTCAGTGCAATGCGCAAGGCCTCGACGCCGTTGGTGGCAAAGAACGCTGCGGCAATAACCGAAATGGTCAATAGACCGCCTCGCGGCACAGTGAGTACATTGGCGACCTCCCGTGCGATGGGGGTCGCAATATTTTCCGGCCAGATCTCAAAAACCAAACGAACCGCGGTATCAGAATATTCGCTGGCGCCCAGAAATGTCGCCAGTGTCGTTGCAAAGATCAAAAACGGGAACAATGCGAGCAAGGAAGAAAGGGCGACATGGCTTGCCAATGCCCATCCATCAGCCTGATCGAAGTGGCCAAAGGCATCGTAGATCACCCGCCGAAAGCTCAGATAGCGTCTTTTCATCTCTGTTATCTAAGCAAATTGAGGCCAATGTTCCACAATTTCTGTGATGTTCTTACCAGATCTTTCCGAATGCTCGCTTTGGCCTTGGCCTGAAGCAGCACTTTTACTAGTTCGTTGGAGCAACAGCATCAAGGCATACACGGAAACTGGCACATGGCTGCAAAAAGAACAATTTTGGTCACAGGATGCTCGTCCGGCATTGGGGCTCACTGCGCCCGGCGGTTGCTTGAGGAGGGGTGGTGGGTTTTTGCGACAGCCAGAAAGAAGGAAGATATTGCAGTTCTGCAGGAGGCCGGACTTGACGCGGTCTATCTTGATTACCGGGAACCTGAATCAATCAAGGCGTGCTTCGACGAGGTGATGACAAAGACGGGAGGTCGATTGGATGCGCTGTTCAACAATGGTGCTTACGCTCAGACAGGGGCTGTCGAAGACTTGCCCATCGCGGCATTGCGTGAGCAGTTTGATGCCAATTTCTTTGGTTGGCATGAGCTCACGCTATACGCCATCGCAGCAATGCGAGAGCAGGGGAGCGGCCGCATCGTACAGCATTCCTCCGTACTTGGCTTCGTGCCGGCATCTTGGCGGGGTGCTTATAACGCGTCCAAATATGCGCTCGAAGGATTATACACCACCATGGGCATGGAACTTGAGAACAGCAATATCCATGTGTCATTGATTGAGACTGGACCGATTGCATCCAATTTGGCGCGCAACGCCATTCCCTACGTCGAAAAGTATATTGATGTTGAGAACAGCGTTCATCTTCAAGCTTACAACAAGCGACTTGCCCAGCTTAAATCCGGCGGCACGCCTGAAACCAAAAGCAACAGTCCCGAACTGGTTTACAAGCAGCTCCGGCGTGCTCTGAATGACAAAACGCCGCG
>JAHEJF010000514.1 GCA_024639025.1 Ahrensia sp.
AGATTCTAGGCCTGGTTGTCCAGAAGGTGCCAGTTGGTTCAGCCAAAGAAATTCTCTTGATGAAAGTCACCTATGGATATTTCATCTTTACTGGCCTTGCGGGCGTCGGACTTGCGCTTACAGCCGTGAACTAAAGGAGTTCGTAATGCCCGACCTTTCATTCGTCTCTCTGCTCACACTCTATGGACTGCTTGCATTCATCGGTGTTCTGTCGATCATTATCCTGTGGTTCCAGATCCGGGTGTTCCGCGGCGAACGGATGCCCAATCCCGATGGCTCGGCTGATGACTGGCACGAGCAGACGATTTTCTACGGAATCTCACTCGCTGATATCGTGCTCGCTTGCCCATTGGGTTTCATGGTCGTTGCATTGGTGCTGATGGGATCACCATGGGGGTTCTTCCTATTGCCCATGCATGGATTCTATTTCCTCTGGGCAAACACCATGACAACAGCGACGAGCCTGCGGTTTCACCACCCGAAATTCACGTTATTGTGGTTCATTGTTTTTCCGATGGGCGCAATCGTCGGCGCGGCAACGCTGATTTGGTCGTGCATTCAGTTCTTTTTATTCAATGGCTTTTGAAACCAATAAAGCGATTTGGCTGAGGGCCGCCATTGCGCAGGGAATTAGCGTTCCAATTTTTTACGCGAGCGCCACGCTTATCGGAGGGCTTTACCACCCCGGCTACAGTCACATATCGCAGGCGGTAAGCGAATTGAGTGCAGCAGGCGCACCTAACCAGAACTGGTTGCTCGCCGCGTTTACAGTCGTAGAAATCCTGACATTTATATTCGGGCTCGGCTACTACCTAAGTGTGCGCAAGATCAACCAGATGTTATCTATCAGCGCGATGCTAGTGGCTGCTATCGGTGTAATCGGTTTGGGATTTGCGCGATTTCCCATGGATCAGGTCGGTACAGCCATGACGAGTGATGGAGAAATGCATCTGGTTATCGTTGCCATTTCAGCATTACTGGCAGTGGTCGCTGTTACGCTTGCTGGTTTGGGCTGGAAACGCCATCCGGGAGGAAAGCAACTAGCGAGTTTGTCGTTTTTGCTGCTTGGAGCCATGCTGCTCAGTGGTGTTCTCTCAGGCTTTACCATTGCGAATGAATGGCCCGGGATCGGCATTTGGCAACGCATAAATATTGGTGCGTTCAGCCTCTGGCAGATTTGCACTGCAATCCACATTTGGCGACTTGCTTAACGCTCATCTGGACACTTTCTCATGATCATGGATCCGACAATTTGCCATCATTGTTCTCATTCTCAAGATCAATATGGAAACAACAGTCAATTTGGCGCAGTCGGATTTAGCCAGTTGCGCATTTTTCTGTGCACACAGAAGATCAAACCAATGGTGACAGTCATGACGGCCAGTGTCGTCAAAATGGCCTTGGCAATTGAGGCGACACTTGCAGCCTGGATGAGAGTGGTCGACGGTTCCGGCCAACTCAGAATCATTGCGCAGATGCCGGCATTCTCCAAATAATCGGCGGTGGCCGCTCCGACCGACAGCCATACACCTGCTCGTGTTAATACGCGATTGGCGTTTTGCAATTCCAGCAATTTGAGAATTGACACCAAGGTCAGCGCCATCAACGCGGGATATGCGAGGTCGAGCGGAATCTGCCGGGTAAGATAGTACTGCCTACCTTCGATCCCCAAAGTATCGAGCAATGCAATTGCTTGCTCAGATGAGTATCCGCCAGGGCGCATATCAAAAGGGCGCAGTCCGGATAGCTTTTGGATATGATCCAGCGTGACGCCTATCATCACGAGGTAAACGCCAGTTGCAGCAAGGCCAAATACAACTGCCAATAGCCCATATTGTCTGCTTGTTTGTGTTTCTTTCATTTGTCCTGCTACTCGGGTTCTGAAGTGTCGCTGAATATGCGATCACTTTGTTATCAATATCTACTGGCGAAGCGTCTGGATGATAGATGGAAAATCATTCCGGCCCTGCTCGATTTCAGATGTAGCCGCCGGCAACTGCAATCGCACCGAAAATCACGAAAGTTCCTTCAAATCCATGAAGAATTACCGCGAACCACATGCTGCGAAAATGCTTGACTGGCAGAGTCCAAGCCAACCCTCCAATTATAAATCCGAGCATCATTGTTGGGCGGTGCAGATGATACAGAGCAAATAATGCGGAATTAGCGACCCAATCCCAGCGACCAAAAACGCCGTTCATCTTGGGCAGTAAAACACCTCGAAAAAGTAGCTCTTCGCCCAGCAGGTAGTTGAAAAGGCAGGAAAACAACGCCACGCCCACCAGCCACCATGCGCCTTCAAGCTCTGGAACAGCAAGATCAGACAAATCAAGGACAGGTAAATTCGCCAACATAGGAAGCGGATACAAAATCAGCTCTCCTATGATGCGAACAATTGGC
>JAHEJF010000515.1 GCA_024639025.1 Ahrensia sp.
GAGTGCCGACATGACTGAACCCTATGGATACCGGGCCACAAGAGACATGTTACTGCTTGACGAAGCGCCGACCGCCTTCATGTATGCATCAATTTTGACGGCGATGGGTGGCTTGAGAGCGCTCAACGAAGCGGGCCTGGTCGCAGGTTCTGATGTCTCGATCATTACCTATGATGACAGGCTGTCATTTTTGGAAAGCGCCAATGGTGAGCAGAGTCGTCCGTTCTTCACATCTATTCAATCCTCCATTCAGGATGCTGGCAGGCGGGTTGCAGAACTTCTGATCATGCAGATCAATAACCCCACGCAGGCGCCCGTCCAGGAATTGTGGGAAGCCGATCTGGTTTTGGGTGAAACCACGGGGCCTTTAAACAGCTGAATTTATTGAGCTAAATGCCTTAGAACCGGTGAATGATTTACCGACCCGTCTCAACGTTTAAAGCTCTTCAAATTTCCCTGGCTGCCGCCCAGTCCAGCTGCTTGCTTAATTGATTGATATTTCTGATCGATATTCGCCGTCGCATCGATTGATCGCAATGGGCCCCTGCGTATGGAATATCAGCTTAACCTTACGTCAATTACGACGTGAATGTGAAGGCCCCGAACGATGATTGAACCGACCAACAGTGACGAGTGCCGTCAACTGCCCGGACAATCCAACATCGCCGAAATTTGTGACTTGGCAGTCAGCGCCAAGACAATTGAGGAAGCTTCTTCCAAATTTGCCGCCTTGTTGGCTTCGCAGCAATTGGATTTGCTGTTTCACGCCATCTACGACACAGGGCAGGAGCAGCCCGCTCAGAACATCTATGTTGCGCTGCCGAAAAGCGTCGTCGCCATGTGCGGGCAGTTTTGCCCGTGCAAAGGATGTCCCGCGGTGCAACAAGCCAGAAAATCACAACAGGTTTTTGATGCCGTGGGCTTTGATTATCCTGACAAGGCGGATTTTGCGGGCCTGCGATACATTCAAGAATTGAAGGGCCTGGGTTATGACGAATTAGTCGTGGTGCCGATCTTTGCTGCACAGGAGATGCACATCTTCTTCGTCGGTTCAAACTACAGGGATGCGCAGGAAGCGGTGCACCAGCATTTACACTGCACTGCTGGCCAATTCGTTGCATCCATTTTCATCCGGTTTGCACTTGATCCCAAGAGGCCAGACAGGAGCGGGTTGCAACCGGGTAACGCCAACCGGCTAGCGCTTTCTGAGCGCGAGATCCGCTGTTTGCTTCTTTGTGCCAAGGGAAAGTCGAACCACGAGATTTCCAAGGAAATTGGCCTGTCAGAGCACACGGTGAACCACATTCTGAACGCGGTGTACAAAAAGTTGGGTGCAGCAAACCGGACCGATGCGGTCGCACGGGCAATCAGCAAGGGAATGATAGATTTGCAATGACTTGACGCTGTTTAAGCTTTGCAAATTCCAACCAACATAACTCGGATTTATTCCATAACTTAGTGATTGGCTTGGTGCTTGTTTCACATAATGACCGATATAATGCGTCTTCT
The DNA here is from genome assembly GCA_024639025.1 of Ahrensia sp. Taxonomy (GTDB): domain Bacteria; phylum Pseudomonadota; class Alphaproteobacteria; order Rhizobiales; family Rhizobiaceae; genus Ahrensia. Next base: position 1,510 of record JAHEJF010000515.1, read on the forward strand.
AAGCCGGTAAGAGTTTTATGTTTCTCTGATGGAGTAGTATCGAATAGATTTTGCAAATGCCAAATAGTATAAATGAAAGGCGCTGCGAATTCGGCCCGAAATGAGTATTACGATAGAATTTTATGACCGAGGCGAAATATTTAAATCTCAATGGGCACCTCTTGCAGGTGTTCCTGGCAATATATGACACAAACTCGGTGAGCAAGGCCGCCGAGAAGTTCGACCTGAACCAATCCACAATTAGCTACAGCCTTGAGAAACTTCGTGAATGCTTGGGCGACCCCTTGTTTGTGAAGGTTGGCCGTGGCATTGCACCGACCGACCGGGCAATTTTGCTTGTTCCCCATATCCGGGCACAGCTTGCGGGTTTGGAAGGTTTGGTCAGCAATCCGAAATTCCAGCCCAACATGGACGATACCCGTATCACCATCGCTTCCAATGTGACTGAAATGCTCCCGCAATTTGATCGGTTGTTTCGATCGTTGCAGGAAAAAGCGCCCAACATGCCTGTCAGATTTCTGGATATGGGCCCAAGGAAGAATGTTGGCGATTTGCTGGAGTCAGGTACGGCAGATCTGGTTGTTACTGTCAGGATGCAAGAGTATCCGGTGGTACTGTGTTCACAGACTTTGTTCTCCGAACAGATGCTCTGCTATTATGATTCCGCCGTTCGCGGACCGATAACCAGCGCCGATGACTACTATGATTCCAATCATGCGGCGCTTGATTTCGGGGGTAAGTCGGCCAGCGCGGTAGACCAGATACTGGATGATCAGTCACGCCACAGAAAGATATTGCTCCAGGCGCCCAATGTGCATGTGTTGGCCCGGTTGGTCGGTGGAACCGACTTGGTGGTCACCATGCATGCCGGTTTTCGCGACAGTGA
>JAHEJF010000516.1 GCA_024639025.1 Ahrensia sp.
ACATCGTCTCCCGAGCCTCACGAAGCGCTGTGATCCAAGCCTCGATCGCTTCGGCTTCATCGGGGAAGCGGTCCTTCAGATCGCGCTCCTGGGCCTCAAAAGGGCGCGACAGAGCCAGCGGCGGAGCGTCACCGAGATGCAAATTATCATAGACCGCCCCCATCGGCTCAAATTCCATGGGCGTATGTGCGAGCCAGTCGAGCATTCCCCGTTCCCGATCATCGGGAGCGACGCAACCGAGATAGTGGATCCCCGCGTCCCAGCTAAATCCTTCGCGCGAGAAGCTGTGGGTGAGTCCGCCCAGGGCCATATACTGCTCCAGTAACAACACCTTGTGGCCTGTCTTTGCCAGTGCTGCCCCAGCTGTCATACCACCCATACCCGAGCCGATGACGATGGCATCCCAATCGTTGTTCTTTGAGTCGGTCATCTGTTAGTCCCCTTTGTTTGAGATTCACCTGTGGCGGTCCTATCTGCACTTGTGGTGGCGAATTCGAGCAGCGCTTCGGTTGCGAGATTCGGCAGGCGTCGATTTGGTCGGCAGACCTTGGCAAAAGTGGCCGGCAGAACCTCTGTGTTGCCTGTGCATAGGATTGTGCATCGTTCGAACAAGGCTGCTTCATAGGTGAGGTCGCCCACCAGCAGGATTGGATCCTGGCCACTTGGCGATCAAGCATGGACATGGGGATGTTTCTCACGCTGCCACGCCCATCCAATGTTGAGAACATGGATGGAATTGATCAAGCAAGTAGCTCTTTGTTTTCCTTTCGCAATCGATGTCATTGGACCAGCCTCATCTACCTCCCAGGGCTTGCTCGGGCATCCAAAAGGGTGAGCCCGCAAGGCTGGGTATGACGCAATTAATTAGTGCGAAATATGGATATCAGGGCTGATTGCGATTGACGTTGATTTGCGTCAATTCTTGAATTTTGGCTGGTTTTCGATGGCGAGAAACCACCCGCGATTAAGATCGTGGATTGCAGACTTCAAACGGCAATGACCTATCGCCGGCGCAGGCGCAACAGCATCCCGAAGCCGAGTGCTGTGATGCCGACCAGCGCAAGACTCCATTTCAATGTGGTCCATTGGTTAGCTGCGACCACCATCTCGGGCGTGATGTTATCAGCACCTGCGCGCAACATGGCGGCAACGGCGAAGTTTTCGAGATAGTCCACAATCACCGACGAGAGGGAAATGGTAGCGATTGTCAAACCGGCCCAGCCAGGAAAAAGCCAGCGATACATGAGAAATAAAACGGCACCCAGCAATGGAGGAAATATCATGTCCAGCCAAAACTGCGTACCGAGATAGAGCGCCACCCCACGTTCACCCAATGCGGTAATGAATATCTGTGCATCCGCATAAGAATAGCCAGTGAACCGCATATCGAAAATACGCAATCCTCCAGTGAGTTGTTCGATCCTGGGAACCGTCCAGAGGTTCATGTACAGCCATGCAGTTATCATCGTGACAAGAAAGAACCAGAATATGCGTGGCATTGTTGGATCCTTTATGTATTCGTCGAACCATCGGATTGGCCAAGCTGTGTTTGAGTTTCGGTCGCTCCTGTCGGACTTCAGCCACGCCCAATATCGACCAGCCTCATCTAGTCTGAGCGATCCTGAACTTTGTGCCCGTCTGAAAGCTGATCGCTTGGATAAATGATGACCTGGTCGCCTGATTCAAGTCCTGACAGCACTTGGGCGTGCGTATCATTGAGCTGGCCAATATCAAGAACGCGAAGCAACGCTCGATCCGCTTCCAACGTATACGCCGCCCATTCGCCGCCTGATCGAAAAAGGGCGCTGATAGGGATTTGAAGTGCCTCATCAGTCTCCCATACTGTGAGGCGCGCAAGGATGCGAAAACCATGCCCCAATGCTTGCGGCGGATCCTCTAGAGCCAGCATGACGTTGACCCGCTGTTCTTCAATGCCAAGTGCGGACACCTTGGTGAACGCGGCTGGTTCAATTCTACTGACAACTGCGCTCAGGCTTTCCTCTCCACCCCAATCAGAAAGTTCAACAGGGGCGCCCACCTCAATTTGGATCGCGTCGCTTGAAAGCACGTCGACTTTCACTTCCATCTTTGTCAAATCACCAACTTCTGCAATTCGCGCACCCGTTGAAACGGCTTGTTCGCTTTTGACGAAGACCTTTAGAACTGTGCCATCGATCGGCGATATCATGTTGGCGCAACATCGATCGATTGCGGCATTGTTTGATGTTGTGCTGGGCTGAATCAAACGGGCCTGAGCACTGGCAAGTTCGGCTTTTCTTAGCTCGATATTGGCTCGAGCGCTTTCCACCTGAGCAATTTGCAACTGTAAATCACTCAGAAGCCGGTCCGCGGTGCTTTGTGAGACGGTTTCTGTTGTTGCCAGTCGCTCTG
>JAHEJF010000517.1 GCA_024639025.1 Ahrensia sp.
TGCTGTCACCAATGTCGCTGTTTCATTTGAGCATCCTGAATGGCCTTCGGGATCGGACCAGGACACCGAGAGGGGCCTTATGACCCGCCAGAGACTTCTTGATCGCTTGGCAACCGATAAGATGAGCATGGTTGGATTTCACATGCCGCATCCAGGTATCGGCCGGGTCGAAAAGGCAGGAACATCCTACAAGTTCGTCGCGGCGAGCTGATTATTCTACTCAGCCGGCGTAGATGCCTTGGCATTGATTTTCAGAAACCCGAATGCGGATCCTTCGATCAGCCAGCCCAAGCCAATACGCGCGCCAAAAGCAATGGACGCAATGGCCAAGGGTGCCGAAAACGCCATAACAGAAACAGCGCTTATACCTTGTCCAACGGTGCAGCCGAGTGCAAACACCCCTCCGGTGCCCATTAAAAACGCGCCCAGCAAGTGACGACCGAGTTCACGCGCATCATCGCATGCCTCCCAACGCATGTCGTCGGCGCGCCACGCGGCAAAAGCGGCGCCGATGAAGACACCCGCAACCAGGCCGACACCATAGTCAGGCGTCGCTCCCGTCACCGTGATGATTTGCAATATCGAGTCGCCCACCGGCGCGACGAAAGAACCTGCTTCCAACTGCACGGGGTCAAAACTTATAATGCTGAACTGATAGGTTATGAACCATCCTGCAGCAATGCAAAGGCCGATCACCAATCCCGACAATAGTTTTCCCCTGTCGCTGCGAAAACCTCCATAACTTAACACCCAACCCATCAGAACAGCTGCGAAAGCCAGGCCCACAACCATGGCAACGCTCATACCCGTGCCGACCGTCAAGAACGAGCCGGGATGGGGAGCGCCAAACGTTGTCAGATCGAGCGAAAGAGGATCAATGACGAGTTGTCTGACATGAGCTGTTAATCCCCGTTGGGCGGCAATTGCTGCCAGCGCAATGCCCGTCAACACAACCAGTGCCCGCATATTGCCACCACCCATGCGAACGATTGCGCCAAATCCGCAGGTGCCGACAAGCGCCATGCCTATACCAAACATGAGTCCGCCTATGATTGTTCCGGCAATCGGCAGGCTTTCAGTCAGATAGAAGCTGCCGGAAAGGTCCACCCACCCGAATGCCTGGAGCAGTGTTGTTGCCAACAAAGCCGTGGCCGCCGCCAACACCCATGATCTCAAGCCATTTGAGTCACTGGCAAACCAATGCCGCTCTAACGCGTTGAGGGTGCAAAAATGATTTCGCCGCGCGACATAGCCGATTATCAAGCCCACGAGGAGTGCCGACAATGGTAGCGCCCAACTGGGATTGATATTTCCCATATTTACCTCCCGCCTCTGTATTTATGCCGAGGTTAAGAGGCAGACTGACGCTGTTATATGAAATTTGCAATATGTCTAAAGACTATTCTTCTTTCGGGCCTTCACGCACCGGCTTGCAAAAAAGGTCGTAAAGGGTTTCCACCACCGATGACACTTCGCGGTCGCTGATCGAATAGTAGATCATACGGCCGTCTCGCCTTGCTTTGACCAAACCATCGAGACGAAGTCTGGCCAATTGTTGAGAAACCGCTGCTTGCGGCATCTTCATAGTCGCTTCCAATTCCGAAACGGCCTTTTCGCCCTCCGACAGCAAACACAATATCAACAGCCGCGTTTCATGAGACAAGGCTTTAAGTAGCTCACTTGCCTCACGCGCGTGTGCCATCAAGGCATTGAGCTCTTCAGGCTCCATATCGTCTGCAATTTTGGGGAAGGCCATTGTGTTCAAGTCGCTCCAGCGTCGTCAAATCTACCTACTATAATAACGAAACAAAATAAACTGCCACCAAACTCAATTGCGCGTTACCTCAGCTTCGTCCAAGGCTTCTTTCAATAAAAACCAGAAGAACTCATCTCCGGGATATCCACGAATACGGCCGAGTTCCACGCTGTCCTCGACAATTACAAAAGTAGGCGTAAATCGCTCGATATCGATGTCCTTCAAATCCTCTGGAATGGGCTCGTTTATATCGACAAGTCGAAGCGGTGCACGCTTGCCTTCCTCGGTCTTGGCGTAGATAGGGCCAATTTCCGCATGCCAACGATCGCACCAGACGCATCCGTCTTGTTCCAACATGACCAGCTCAGCTGCCACAACTGTCGGCGTTCCTGACATCGCAAATAAGATACACGCTATCAGCAGTCTGCTGATCAGATACATTCCGACTTCCCAATCAAACTTCACTAGATAACATATAGCATAATTTGCATATTTAATCCATGATGATAATTCACAAGCCCTGCTCAGAGGATAATGAACGTGCTTGATATTGGAATTACTGCCGCTTTTGTTGCCGGGCTTCTATCATTTGTTTCGCCATGCGTTCTGCCCATTGTACCGCCATATCTCGCCT
>JAHEJF010000518.1 GCA_024639025.1 Ahrensia sp.
GAATGCCCCATAGAGGTGACAAATTCGATGATTTCCATACAGGAGGATGGCTCGTCTCCGGCGCCCAGCGTATAGATCAGGCCCGCTTTGTCCGCTTGCGCCTTTAGGTAAGGCCCGATGCACACATCGCATTCCACATTCATCATGACCAAATGTTTACCGAAACCGATTGTACGCAGACCAATGTCAGCACCCGCTTCCGGGACGCCTGTTGCATCCACAACAATGTCGACCAGGTCGTGGCCGAGCGCCAGGTCCATGTCCTGCGTGGCCGCTATCTTGCCCTTTTCAATGGCTGCAGATGCTTGATCGTGGGTTGTTACTTCGACTACCCGCGTATCATCACCATAAGCAATTTTTGCACTGGCCGCCGCTTTACCGGAACTGCGCTCAACGACAGTGGCGATCTCGATGCCATCCATCATGGCGATCTGGGTGAAAATATCCGTACCCATCTCGCCAGTCCCCACCAAACCAATACGAATGGGGTTGCCCGACTGGGCGCGCGATCTTAGTTCAGCAGCTAAACCGACCAGTTCGATATTGGGTTTTTGAAATTGCATCAGGTACCTTTGAGACTTGTACCTTGTTTGGGACATTGCGGGCCTTGAAAGCAAGCAAAAGCAGGGTAACAACCCTGCTTTTTCCCTGATTTCGGCTTAATTAGAGCTGAACAAGACCAATTGCTCCTGATCTGGCCGCTGCACCTGGCGCACGATCAGTCGTCATCGAAAGCCGGAACAATATCGCGGGCTGCCAACTCTTTGAGGATCTGATCTGCCGCCTTGTCAGCGCTCAGGCTCGTTGTGTCCACAGTGATATCGGCGTTTTCGGGCACTTCGTAGTCTGAATCGATTCCTGTGAAGTTTTTGATCTCGCCTGCACGGGCTTTCTTGTAGAGTCCTTTGACGTCGCGCGCTTCTGCGACCTCCAGCGGTGTGCTGACAAATATTTCGATGAATTCATGGTCCTCCACCATCGCGCGCGCCATCTGGCGTTCAGCCCTGAAAGGCGAAATGAAAGACACCATGGTGATCAATCCCGCATCAAGCATCAGCGCAGAGACTTCCGCGACCCGACGGATGTTTTCCACCCGGTCGGTGTCGGTAAATCCAAGATCCTTGTTCAAACCATGTCGCACATTGTCTCCATCAAGCAGCATGGTGTGATGGCCGGCAGAAACAAGTTTCTTCTCCAGAATGTTAGCAATTGTCGACTTGCCGGAGCCTGAAAGACCGGTGAACCATAGCACGCAAGGCTTCTGGTTCTTTAGCTTTGCGCGCCCTTCCTTATGCACTTCTGTGGCCTGCCAATGCACATTGGCAGAGCGGCGCAACGCAAAATGGAGCATGCCCATACCGACGGTCGCATTTGTCAGCCGATCAATCAGAATGAAACTGCCCGTTTCTCGATTATCGGCATAAGGATCGAAGGGAATGTAGCGATCGAGCGAGATGTTACAAATACCAATCTCGTTCAGTTCAAGGTTTCTGGTCGCCTCGTGCACCATCGTGTTGAGGTCAATTTTGTATTTTGGTGTGGCCAGCGTCGCTTGGGCATTTGTGGTGCCGCACTTCAACAAATAAGTCCGACCGGGAAACATCGTCTCGTCGGCCATCCAAATCACTTGTGCTTTGAATTGGTTGCCGATTTCTGCCGGATGATCGCTTTTGCAGATCAAATCGCCTCGGGAGATATCGATTTCGTCGTTGAGTGTGAGCGTGATGGACTGACCAGCAACGGCCTCATCCAATTCGCCATCCATCGTAACAATGCTTTTGACAGTACTCTGCTTGGCTGAGGGCATTGCCTTAATCTTGTCGCCGACTCTAATTGTTCCACCAGCGATTTGACCACAAAACCCTCTAAAATCGAGATTTGGGCGGTTCACCCATTGTACGGGCATCCGAAATGGCAAAGCCTGATCGGCTTCATCAATTTGCACCTCTTCCAGATGTTGCATCAGTGTCGGACCAGAATACCAATCAAGGTTATCGCCCCGTTCTGTGACATTGTCGCCGGCCAATGCGGACATCGGAATGGACATGATGTTGAATTGGGCGCCCAGCGTTTCTGCAAATTCCCGATATTCTTCATCAATTGCGTTGAAGACTTTCTGGTCATAGCCAACCAGATCCATTTTGTTGACTGCAATGACCACATTGCGAATGCCAACACTTGACGCAATAAAGGAGTGGCGACGGGTCTGGGTCAAAATACCCTTGCGTGCATCAATCAAAATGATTGCCAGGTCAGCGGTTGACGCTCCGGTTGCCATATTGCGTGTGTATTGCTCGTGGCCAGGTGTATCGGCAACGATGAATTTGCGCGTTTCAGTCGAAAAAAACCTGTAGGCGACATCAATCGTGATGCCCTGCTCTCGCTCGGA
>JAHEJF010000049.1 GCA_024639025.1 Ahrensia sp.
GCGAAACAGGTGCTGTATTGGGCCTTGTTGCGCGCATGCGTGATAGGGGCATCAATGTGGTGTTGACCACTGGTACGACGACATCAGCCGCTTTGGTCGCCGAAAGGCTTGGCGAAGATGTCATGCATCAATATGTGCCGCTGGACCTGAAACCCGCTGTCAGCCGTTTCCTGAATTACTGGAAACCAGATGTCGCCATCTTCGCTGAATCCGAGATTTGGCCGATGACAATCCTCGAATTGGGTGCCCGACGCATACCACAAATTCTGATCAATGGTCGCATGTCGGACAGGTCATTTGAGCGTTGGCAAAGGCGGGTCGCCCTTGCTGAATCTCTGTTTGAAAATTTCTCACATGTTGCGGTTCAGACCGAGCGTGACGCGGAGCGTTTTATGTCATTGGGCGCCAGGCCGGTTACCGTTACTGGCAATCTGAAGGCCGATGTGGTCCTGCCGCCCGTAGACGCGGAAACGCAGGTGAAAATGCAGGCTGCCGTAAAAGGCCGCAAAGTTTGGGCCGCAATTTCAACCCATGAAGGCGAGGAACTGATTGCAACGCGGGTGCACCGCGCCCTCAAAAAGCAATGGCCCAATCTGCTGACGATCATTGTTCCCCGGCATCCCCGCCGGACTGGCGAGGTCCATTCCATGCTCGAAGAGCAGGGCATGGTCGTTGCGCTGCGTTCTGCGCATGGTTTTCCCGTCAATTCAACGGACGTTTTCCTTGGCGATTCCATCGGCGAGATGGGATTGTTCCTTCGCATGGCCAATGTGGCATTTGTCGGAAAGTCTTTGACGGGCGGTGGTGGTCAGAACCCGCTTGAGCCGGCCGTTCTTGACACCGCAATTCTTTCGGGTCCGAACGTGAACGCATTTGCAGAGGCCTACCAGAAACTGGTTCAGTCGCGTGGCGCGCGCTATGTTCAAGACGAACAGGAACTGGCCAAGGCGATCAATCACCTGCTTGGCAACGAGCGCTTGCGCAAGGGGATGGCACAGGCCGCTGCGCGTGTTGTGGGTGAGATGGAAGGGGCCTTGGACAAGACTTGGGACATGCTCGGACCTTATGTCCAGCCCTTGATCGTTGAAGCGGGCCTGACAGGTACCAGCAGGCGCGAAGCATCGGATGAATTGTCCCTGAATTCAAACGGAAGAGCACGTATTGGCTGGACATGAAGCCCCGCCATTCTGGCATGAAAAACCCGGAATCATGTCACTGGCACTAAGCCCAATCAGCGCAGTCTATGGCGCCGTTGCGCGTTATCGGATGGATAAGGCAAAACCAAGTTACTTGAACGCTCCTGTCCTGTGCATCGGCAATCTGACAGTCGGCGGCGCAGGCAAGACCCCAACCGCAATTGCATTGGCGAAATCTGCATTAAAACAAAAGCTTAAGCCAGGTATTGTCAGCAGGGGGTATGGCGGTATTCACGTTAAGCCGCATCTCGTCGACATCGAAAAGGATACAGCCAGCGCCGTTGGTGATGAACCCTTGTTGCTGGCACGCGTGGCACCCACAATGGTTGGACGCAACCGTGCAGGCAGCGGGCAGCAACTGCTGGATTCGGGGTGCGACTTCATCATCATGGATGACGGCTTCCAAAGCCGCTCACTGCACTATGATTACGCTCTCATTGCTCTGGATGCCCGGCGCGGTATCGGCAATGGTCATATGATCCCGGCAGGCCCGCTTCGTGCGCCATTAAAAGACCAGATGCGACACGCCAGCGCCATTCTGAGCATCGGTGAAGGCGACGCTGGCGATCCAGTTATTCGTGCGGCTGCACGGGCGGGCAAGCCCTTGTTTCAAGCCAAATTGAAACCAAAAAATGCGCGTGCCATCTCGGGCAAGCAGGTACTCGCTTTTACAGGCATCGGAGATCCGCAAAAGTTCTTCGACACTTTGTCGAGCTCCGGTTGCTGGGTGGGGGCAAGTCGCGCCTTTGGTGATCATCACATGTACACCGAAGCCGAAGCCCAGCAACTGCTGGACAAAGCTGGCGATGAAAAACTGGAGCTTGTGACGACTGAAAAAGACGCTGTTCGCTTGACCCACTCCGAGGGTCCTCTGGCAAAATTGCGAGAACGTGCGCACGTCGTACCCATTTCGCTCGAATTTGAACTGAAGACTGAAGCAGCGACAATTATTGAAGCTATCATCAAGAACTACGAAGAGCGGCGGCTTGAAACTGGTTAGAGAGTTTCAGTCTTCAACTGAAACGCTGGCGCGGATTCGGGCATTGAAAATATTGAATAAATCCGGGTACCGCGATTCCATCAAAACCTGACAGAGTCTGGAATGCCTGAGCAATGAATCGAACCGCAGGCATGCTTTAAGGTGTTGAAATTATGAAGTGATTACAGGTCGTGGTTTGAGATCAAACCCCCTGATGCGGTCAACTGGTTTACTCTTGCGCTTCCTGCTCCGCTTTAACGGCCGCCAACACGTCGATATATGCTTCCTGACGGGCAACACTCCAATACTTCAGCTCTTCTATCGGAATGGGTTTTCCGGTTTGCGCACAGCGCACGAAGCTGCCGGCTTTTATCACACGATAATCGCCGTCCAGATAGCGGATTTTTGCTTCGCTTGAGCCAGAAAGATCGTGAATGTTCATCGGATTGCTCCCTTGGACCTGTGATGCCAGCAAACAGGCGCTAACGTCAAGTATTGCCGGCTTTACCGGCGGCCAAACAGCTTTTCGATATCAGCCAGGTCCAACTCAATAAAGGTTGGTCTGCCGTGATTGCAGGTGCCGGAGCCGGGCGTTTCTTCCATTTGCCGTAACAAGGCGTTCATCTCTTCATGGCGCATACGTCTGCCTGCGCGCACAGAGCCGTGGCAAGCCATTGTCGAGGCAACCTTTTCTATCAGACCTTTTAGCCTCAGGGCTCCGTCAGCCGAGTTTTCCAGCAAATCAGCCGCCAGATCTCTTACCAGCCCGTGCGTGTCTGTATCGCCAAGTATCGCAGGGACACCGCGCACCGCAACCGCGCCCGGCCCAAACCCTTCAACCAGAAGGCCAAATTTCTCCAAAGTTGCACTTTGTTCAACAACTGCCTGCATCTCGTCCTCGTTCAGATCAACAATATCGGGGACAAGCAACATCTGGCTCGCAAGGTTCTTGTTCTCCATTGCAGACTTTAGGGCTTCAAAAACCAGCCGCTCATGGGCTGCGTGTTGATCAACGATAACGACAGATTTCTCGGTTTGGGAAACGATATAGGTGTCGTGGATCTGGGCGCGGGCCGCCCCAAGGGGAAATTCCTGGGCTTGAGTATCAATCGCGGTCGAGCCGGTTGGATTGGATATATCGCGGCTTTGAGGTGGCAAGTCGCCCAAATGCGCCTGCGCAATTTCTTCAAAACCAGTAGTTGGCTCCAAAGGGCGCTGCCAGGACTGGCCGGGATCAAACGGCGCAGCAGGTCGGTTTTCAGGCCGATTGCCGCTTTGAAAAGCGTTCACCATTGCTTCAGTTGCTGCCGTGGAGCCGCGGACACCCGATTGTTGCAAGGCGTGGCGAACACCTGAAACAAGCAAACCCCGCACCAATCCGGGATCACGAAACCGTACATCGGCCTTGGCAGGGTGAACATTGACGTCGACCAGGGCTGGATCGATGTCGATAAACAGCACCGCAACCGGGTAGCGGTCACGCACCAAACTATCGGAATAGGCGGCTCTCAAAGCCCCGAGTACCTGTCGATCTTTGATTGGACGTCCGTTGACATAGGCAAATTGATGGCTGGCCGATCCACGATGAAATGAAGGAAGCGAGATTAGCCCAGAAATTGATACGCCATCGCGCTCAACATTCAGCGCAAGGGCATTGTCGGTAAACTCCTGACCAAGGACCTGTCCAATCCGCCGTTTTCGTCCATCGGCATCGGCGCTGCAGGCCGGATAGTCGAGGATCCGGCGCTCGGTCCCTGATAAGGCGAAGGATGTTGCAGGAGCTGCCAGTGCGAGACGGCGAACGACATCATTGATCGCTGTGCTTTCTGCCCTTTCCGATTTCATGAATTTTAAACGCGCGGGTGTCGCATAAAACAGATCGCGCACTTCCACGTGCGTGCCAGGATTGCAGGGCGCCGGCTTGGGACCGGATACACGACCACCATCGACATTGATCGATGAACCATCATCGCCGTCATGCAGGCGTGAGGCAATCGACAATTTCGCAACCGAACCGATGGATGGCAGCGCCTCGCCGCGAAATCCCAGCGATGCGATTGCGTCCAATCCCTGTTCCAATTTGGATGTACAGTGGCGTGCAATGGCAAGCTGAAGGTCCGTTTCGCTCATGCCATGCCCGTTGTCGACCACACTCAAATAGGACTTTCCACCGGCTGTCGTCAATATCTCGATGCGCGTCGCGCCGGCATCCAGTGCATTTTCGATCAGTTCTTTGACAACGCTGGCTGGCCGCTCGACCACTTCGCCTGCAGCGATCTGGTTTACAATATTCTCATCAAGGCGCCGAATGTTCATGGCAAGCATATAGGCGATTGCGCATTGCGCTTAAACCATCGATGGCCAATATCAACTGATTGCTGAAATACGCGGCTGGGATCTTCAATCCAGTATGCTATTCCTCTATGCTTGGTGCGTTGCACAAAGTGAGGAGCCAAAATGAGTCTGCCGTCTGACCACAGAATGATTGACGATCAAGTCGCCGTATCGGGTCAAATCACCGTTGAGCAGGTCAATGAGATCGCTCAATCAGGGTATAAGTCATTGATTTGCAATCGTCCTGATGGTGAAGCGCCGGATCAGACGGAGGTAGCAAGGATAGAACAGGCTGCCAAGGCAGCAGGCTTGGCGTTTCGAAATATTCCGGTACTCAGCTCTGGTATGACGATGGAAAATGTCGAGGCAACACGCACCGCACTTGATGAACTGGAACGCCCCATCTTGGCCTATTGCCGGTCAGGCGCGCGCTCCACCAATGTATACAACATGGCCAAAGCACGATCTTAGCCGCAGATCAAACGCTTGAATCGCGCACTTCCCGCATTGTGTCGATCAATGCCTGATCAACGACTTCCAGAAGATAGATTTCGGCGGTTATGCAAACCGGACTGCGGCCCCTGACCAAATATCCCATGAATTCAGTGCCATTCTCGTCGACAAGATTGGCCAGGATTGATGCACGTCTTTCACCATTGCGTTCGGCCATGATCTCGCCATTGAAGGCCAACACCTCCATGCCGACGCTTGCCATTTCCTTGATTGAGCCGCGTTGGGAAAGCACGGGCTTGTTCAAACTGCCAAGCGATGAGCCTATGAGGGCGTTCTTGATTTTCTTAGCTGTGCAAAAGTCTTCGAGCGCCGTCGGCAAGTCCTCATTGGGATGGACCCGCACAAAAAACTCGCGGCCAAATCCATCGTCGATACAATCGGGTTGGTGGGCATCGATCTCGAATATCGCATGAAGTGTCTCGGCATTGGCGCATTTTGTGATGCTATTGCCGACAAACACATTCATTTTTGCAAATATCGGCTCGGAAATCAGGCAGTCCTCTGCCATGAAATGCCCCCCGATTTCGTTCCCGTGCGGATTTTCGGAGAATTTGGCATGGCAGTGAACGAATGCGGGCGCGTCCTCGGCAAAACCAAACGAGCAGGTGCCCATGGTTAGCTCGGTTGCACCATATTCCCTGATATAGGTGTAATTTGCGGCTTTGCCTTCGCGTGCAGGCCCACCGGTGGTGAACCTGGTTTTTTCAAGCGCACCGCCTTCAAGCGACGCCGTACCGCATGCACCACCCAGTTTTTCGGCTGCATCAACTATGGCGGTGTGCAGGCTCTGACCCGGAGCCAGAATAACGTCGCTGGTGACAACATTGGCAAGCTCGACAAAATCCAGGCGCGATGGATTAAGCGGGCCGGGATGCTTCATATGAAAGAGTCTTTTCTGGTCTTTGCTCATGTTGGTATTGAACTCAGGTCCCGCAGAACGTGTTTTGGATGACTTCTTCGGGTTTGGGAGCCAGAAGGTAACGCTCAAAGCCCTGACGCTCTTCAAACGGTTCGGCCAAAACCTCCATCAATTTGTCGGCGAAAGCCATATTGCCCTTTTCTGCCTGCTCCAAGGCTTCTTCAACCAGATGATTGCGCGGAATATAGGCCGGATTGACGGCCAGCATGGCTGTCTGTCGCTCTGCATCTGATCGTGTTTCGCTGTTCAGGCGTGCACGCCAAGCAAGCAACCACATGCCAAACATGGAAGGACCGCCAACAAGTGCTTGCAGCATTTCGTCTTCGGCGCCGGCTTCTTTGGGAATCTTGGACAATGTTCGGAAAAATTGTGTAAAATCAACTTCTTGGTCAGAAAGATGTTTGAGCAAATCCTGCCATAAGGCCAGATCACCGGCATCTTCGACTGCAAGGCCGAGTTTCGCGCGCAGACCCTTTTCATAGGCAGATTGAAAGGCGGAAGGATAGATATCCAGCGCTGCCTTGGCCACTTCAACAGCCTTGTCGGCATCCTCATCCAAAATTGGCAGAAGCGATTGTGCCAGAACAGACAGGTTCCACTGGCCGATGCCCGGTTGATTGCCATACGCGTAGCGTCCCATTTGGTCGATCGCACTGTAGACGGTTTTAGGATCAAAGAAGTCCATGAAGGCGCAAGGGCCGTAATCGATGGTCTCGCCACTGATCGACATATTGTCAGTGTTCATGACGCCATGGATGAAACCGACCATCATCCATTGTGCAATCAGTTCTGCCTGGCGTTTGATGACACTTTCCAGCAAGGCGCCGTAGCGATTGGATGCAGATGCACAGGAAGGATAGTGCCTTTCGATCACATAATCGGCCAAAGTTTTGAGCGACGAGATGTCTTCTCGTGCGTAGAAAAACTGAAAGGTGCCCACCCTGATATGGCTAGCTGCAACCCGGGTAAGCACGGCGCCAGGCAGCAGTGTCTCCCGTGCAACATCCTCGCCTGTGAGCACAGCTGCGAGTGCCCTGGTCGTCGGAATACCCAGCTTGTGCATAGCTTCGCTGACGATGTATTCACGCAAGACGGGCCCGATAGCGGCCTTGCCGTCACCACCGCGCGAGAAGGCAGTGCGTCCGGATCCCTTAAGTTGGATGTCCTTACGAATCCCATTAAAGTCAATGACTTCCCCCAATAATGCGGCTCGTCCATCACCCAGTTGAGGAACAAAATTGCCAAACTGGTGGCCAGCATAGGCGGCTGCAATTATGGTCGCGCCTTCCGGTCTTGTTTTGCCCGAGAGCAAATCAAGCCCAGCCTCGGAACTAAGCCATTCAAAATCAATACCCAGCTCATTTGCCAAGTCTTCATTGATCGCAAGAAAAGACGGTTCTGGTGCCGGTGCGGGCGTTGCTTCAGCATAAAATGCGGACGGCAATCGCGCGTAGCTGTTGTCAAATTGGATAGTCAATTTGCGTGTCCAATCTCGCTTGAGTACTTCGATATGGTCCTATGTAGGCACTCGGGCCGAAATGCGCAAAGTCGGCCGACAAGATGCAATCGAACAGCACGTCGAAACCTCTTGTTCGAGGCGTCAGAAACGCCAATCAACACCTCGGATTGCAGTGTTTGAGCTGTGAATTGTAGCGATTTTGAATTGCCGCTCAAACGGTTGTATTGAGAGGTTCGCTTGCCTTGATTGCACACAATTCGCGGATATCTTCGAAAAAACGGGAAAATTTACCCAATTTCCTCCCGAAAAGGCCCGCTTTCCTTTGAATTTTGATAACGTTCGTGATTCATAGGGAAGGTATGGGTGACTGGTTGATTCGGTTAATGTATTTGTGACTGCATTCTGTTTTAGCCTGGTCAGCTTGGGGGATGATTATTGGTTCTTTGCGCCAATAGAAATAAACAGAGCCTGAGGGCTGCTCCGTACGCTCAATATTTTGCGCCAACGGCCGTCAAGGCACGCTGCAATTCCCTCCATTCTCAAACTCATTTTTCAATTCATTCGCATGTTCGTCACCTTGTGACACTGAACGACGGACTTGTGCGGCGGTGCTTGGAGCCGCCCATTGCAAATGTCTGCGGGCCGCCGTGAAAGGCGGCCCATTTCAAACCCGTTAGCTCAGGCTGACAAAACTCATGGCACAAACTTGGTAAATGGCACTACAGGAGCCAAAAATGACAAAACAGACGAAATCCAGAGGGCTGGTTCAGACGCTGCGATCAAGCACCGTTCTGACAGCGATACTGGCTGCCGCTGTTGCTTTTTCGAGCGTTGCACCCGCATACGCTTTCATCAGCAACACCGCGACTGCCAGAGGTGAAGCACCGGGCGGTGACCCGGGCGATACAGGCGATGACATCACAGATACCGACAGCGTCGATGTCGATGTGGTGGATGATGCGCCAGACCTGACCATCGCGAAAGTGGCGGTCTTGAATGATGAGGTTACCGGCGACTCCGTAGGTCAGGCGACTGAAACCATCACATACACCTATACGGTGACCAACTCGGGCAACACCACGGTCAATGGCGTTTCCATCATCGATACGCACGATGGTACCGCTGCACTTGGTACACCGGTCATCGATGCAACTTCGGCAACCGGTACGACGGGTGCATCCACCGTTGATCTGTTGCCCACTGAGGTCGCAATCTTCACGGTGACCTACACCATTACGGCAGCAGATATTGCCGGACTTGGTGGCGGCGCCACAACCGACGGCGATTTGGATAACTCGGCGGTTGCCCAGGGTACTTATCCCGATGGCGGCGCAGGCGTGACCGTAACATCGGCACCAGATACAGCCGAAGTACCGCTCGAC
>JAHEJF010000519.1 GCA_024639025.1 Ahrensia sp.
TCGGACAGGTAAATTGCCGCGAAGAGGCCAATGGGTACTGCCACAAATAGCGCGACGATGGAAATATAGAACGTGCCCCAGAGCAGCGGCAACACCCCCAGTTCAGAAGCGCCGCCACGACCCGAAAAGCTCGGCGCCCATTCCAGGCCCGTGAAGAATTCCGAGGCCGGATAAAGTCGGAAGAACTCGATGCTGCTGAACAGCAATGAAAATACAATGCCGATCGTGGTAAGGATCGCAATCGAAGCCGCGCCAATCAGTAGCGCCTTGACGCCTTGCTCGACAACATTTCTTGCTCGAAAACGGCTATGGGTCTCTCGAATGGCCCAGATCATGCCAAGCAGCGCAATCACGATCACCACAATCGTCATAAACAGACGGGCTGCGGCATCGAGCGCACGATATTCCTGCGCAGCGCGCACAATGGGTTGCGAAATCTGCGAGGTGACGACCGCGCCAGCCTCCTTAAGCCGGGCTGTAAGTTCTGCGATGTCGGTGTGGGCAGCCTGGGCGAACGCCTCGTCCACCGCCCCGCTGCTCACTGCCAGGTCCAGTCCTTCCGAAGTGCGACGCACCTCCGACATCACCAGTCCGCGCGAGGAACCTTCGCCAATCACCGTGTCGGGAATCATGGTTGAAACGGCATGAGACACATAAAGTGGCTGCGCAATCAGCCAGACGATCAGCACCAAAGTTGCCGGCACCATAATTTTGAGCGCGACATTGGAGCCATAGTAATTTGGCAGCGAGTGGAGCTTTTTCTGGTCACCGCCGACGCTTCCAAGCGCCCGTGAACGACCCAAAAAGAAACCAAGTGCAGAGACCACCAATATGATCAGTATGAGCCACGATAGGGGCATAGGTGATCTCCAAATGCGCTCTCTGGCGCTACTTCGCAATTGCTAGAGCGGCCATGTGGCCGCTCTGGTGCCTGGGTTGACGCCCACTAATTGATTGTTGCTTCGCCTGAAACTGCGGCCTGTGTATCTGCAAGCTCAGGGTCGGAAACCAAACCATAGTTTGCAAGGGGACCATCGGGGCCTGCCAGTTCATCAGAGATGAAGAACTGGATGTATTCCTTGAGGCCCGGAACCACGCCGATATGCGCTTTCTTGACATAGAAGTACAGTGGACGTGACACGGGATAGTCACCTGATGCGATTGTTTCTGTCGATGGCGAAACACCAGCCATAGTGGCCACCTTCAACCTGTCGGTGTTGTTTTCATAGAAAGCCAAACCAAACACGCCAATTCCATTTGCGTTGGCGTCGATTGATGCCAAGGTTTCGGTATAGTCACCATCGATATCAATCGAACGACCATCGGTGCGCACTTCAAGACACGCATTTTCGGCTTCATCTTCAGACATGCCGCCCGATATCATCGCTTCCATGGCGCCGGTCGCTTCGCAGCCAACTGCAACAATTTTTTCCTCAAACACTTCCCGCGTTCCGTGTTTGGTGCCCGGGATGAATGCCAGGATTTCAGCGTCGGGCAAATCCGAATTGAAGTCCGACCACTTTGTGTACGGGTTGTCGACCAACTCGCCGTCGACCATAACTTTGGGTGCAAGGGCGTTGAAGATATCAGATTGTGTGAAGGTGGTGTATGCAGGACCATCAATTTGAGAAGCAAAAACGATGCCATCATAACCGATGCGTATTTCCATGATGTCGGTTACACCATTGGCAGCACAGGCCTGGACTTCTTTGTCGCGGATTTTCCGTGACGCGTTGGCGATGTCGGTATGCTCAACACCAACCCCTTGGCAGAAGCGCTTCAGGCCAGCTGAAGAGCCGCCTGATTCAACAACTGGTGTGGGAAAATCGGTGTTGTCACCGAACGCTTCAGCGACGATTGAGGCGTAGGGCAGTACTGTTGATGAACCAGCGATTTGAACCTGGTCTCGGGCAACTGCTGCACCATTCATTATGGAGAAGCTGACGGCTGCAGCGAGCGAGATTTTCAGAGATGTCATTTGTTACTCCCGGTTGGGTAATACCTTGGTGCCGCACAGGCGGCGCGAATATCAGCCCTGCTGATGACGGACTATTAAACGCTGACATGCGGGAGTTTTATGACAGAAAATATACAGTTATGTGACAGGCTAACCATCTGTTTTTTAATGTATATTTTCGATTGAACAGATTAACATCATTTCAGAACAGGCAACGTGACGGTGAAGGTACTGCCCCGACCAAGCTCGGATTGGATATTGAGTCTGCCGCCATGACGCTGAGTAATGTGCCTGACAATGGAAAGGCCTAATCCCGTGCCCTGCTTGCCGCGGCTTGTCTCCTCGTCTACCCGATAGAAGCGCTCGACAAGTCGAGGAATGTGCTCCTCAGGAATCCCCATCCCTTTATCGCGCACATCGACGGCCACA
>JAHEJF010000520.1 GCA_024639025.1 Ahrensia sp.
TTGAGGACTTTGGCTCAATTGTGCCGCAGACACGCGAGGAACTTGTCACATTGCCCGGCGTTGGTCGCAAGACCGCCAATGTTGTCATGTCGATGGCATTTGGCATTCCCACCATGGCGGTTGATACTCACATCTTGCGCATCGGCACACGGATTGGCCTGGCACCAGCCAAAACCCCGGACGAAGTAGAAGCGATCCTGATGAAGATTATTCCGCCAGAGTATCTGTATCACGCTCATCACTGGCTCATTCTGCATGGCCGTTATTGCTGCAAGGCGCGTAAGCCGGAGTGCGAAAAATGCGTGATTGCCGACATCTGCAAATCGAAGGAAAAAACCTGCGATGTGCCTGCGCCTTTGGTCGAGCTGCCGCAGCAAATCATCAGTTAGTTTTTTAAACGGTTACCTGATCAGTCAGACCTGATTTGGCTGCAACCGCCTTGTGCAAATGCACCATCAAGGCCGCACCAAACAGCGGTGTCAGCAAATTGACCAAAGGGATAGCCAGGAAGCCGGCAATCACCATGCCCGCCATGATGATTGTGCCTGAATGTTGCGCGCGCAACTGGCGCACCGTCGCACTGTCATGGTGTCGAAGCGCCGCAAACTCGAAATATTCCCGACCCAGCAGGTAGCCGTTGATGGCAAAAAAAGCGATAAGGTTGACGCCGGGCACAAGCAGAAGCATCAGCGCCAGCAAGTTGCCTGCAATCACGATCAGAAAGAATCGCAGCGACATCGCAATTGACTGCCCCAGTGGAAGCGCTTTTCCCGGCGGATCCTCCGGATAGTCTTCGGCTTCAACATGCTCGGCAACATCATCCAGAAACAATCCTGCAATCGCGGCGCTGACCGGGCCAATCAGAAATGCCAGAGCGATAGCCAGTCCAACGCCTGCTGCGATTGCTGCAAATATGCCGATGCCGCTTGTCCAGGCCGGAATAGTAATGGCGGCAAACCAACCCGATACAAACGGAATGGCAAATGTTTCAACCACCAGTGCAATCAGGTTCCAGACCACGAACAGCGCCAAAATGGTCAGCCCGAGCGACTTCCAAAGCACGCTGCGCATGGCAGGGTTGAGCAACTCGCCCAAGGCGTTTCGAACAGCTGTGATCAACATGGAAATCACATGGGGTCGCCGGAGAAATATTACAAGTGGCCCAACTCAAGGCTTTCAATGGACCGTGTGACACGCTAAAGGCGTTGAAAATTCCACTTAAGGGCGGATGATGACCAAGTATGATGTTCTGACAATTGGTAATGCAATTGTTGATATTATTGCGCGTGCTGAAGACGATTTTCTGATCGAAAACAAGATTATCAAGGGCGCGATGAACCTGATCGATGCAGATCGCGCGCAGTTTCTGTACGACCGCATGGGACCTGCCATCGAGACGTCGGGCGGAAGCGCCAGCAACACGGCGGCCGGAGTTGCCAGCTTTGGTTCCAGCGCTGCCTATTTTGGCAAGGTTGCCGATGATCAATTGGGTGAAATTTTCCGTCACGATATCCGCGCGCAAGGCGTCGCGTTTGACACACCACCGCTCGACAAAACACCGCCGACCGCCCGCTCAATGATATTTGTAACGCCCGACGGCCAGCGCTCGATGAACACCTATCTCGGCGCCTGTGTTGAGCTCAGCCCAGAGGATGTGGAAGAAGACAAGGCGGCCAATTCTGCGATCATATATTTTGAAGGTTATCTCTGGGATCCCCCACGGGCAAAAAACGCAATCCGCAAATCGGCTCAGATCGCTCATGCAAATGCCGGCAAGGTCGCCATTTCGCTATCTGATCCATTCTGCGTGGACCGCTATCGTGCCGAGTTTTTGGAGCTTATGCAGTCCGGAACGGTGGACATCGTTTTTGCCAACGAAGAAGAACTCAAGTCGCTTTATCAAACATCTGATTTTGATACGGCCGTTGAGGCATTGCGCGATGACACTGAATTGGCGGCCATTACACATGGTGCCCAGGGTTCGGTGATCGTACGCGGTGACGAGTCCTATAAGATCGAGGCCATAGAGATTGATGATCTGGTCGATACGACCGGCGCTGGTGACCTCTATGCAGCCGGATTCCTGCACGGTTTGACCAGGGGGTATGATCTGGAGAAATGTGGAAATCTTGGATCATTGGCCGCTGGCATCATAATCCAGCAAATTGGTCCGCGTCCCCAGGTTTCGATGGCGCAAGCCGCGATTGATGCCGGATTGGAATCGGCCTGAGTCATCACATGATGTCATCGGGATCCCGTCCCGGCCGGCTCTTGTAGGTCGGGAATGACCAGCCGAATCGCAGCGCGCCACCGCGTATCGCAAAAGTCACCAGGAATCCGATGATTGCAGCAGCGATCAATGGTGCGCCCAACATCGTTGCAG
>JAHEJF010000050.1 GCA_024639025.1 Ahrensia sp.
GAGGGGGTACTCAAGGAAGCAGCAGCAGCAAAGCCACCCAAGCTTGAAGCCCCGCGAGAGGACTGGAGAGATATTCCGCTGATTACCATCGATCCTGCAGATGCCAAGGATCATGATGACGCTGTGTATGCCGAGCCGGATCCGGACGCCAAAGGCGGGCATATTCTGTATGTTGCGATTGCCGATGTCGCCCATTTCGTGCGCCCTGGAACTCAACTGGATCGCGAAGCCTTGTACCGGGGCAATTCGGTCTATTTTCCTGATCGCGTAGTGCCTATGTTGCCGGAGCGGATCTCCAACGACCTTTGCTCATTGCGGGAAGGTGTCGACCGTCCGGCAATTGCAGTAAAGATTTGGTTCAATAGCGGCGGCCGTAAAGTCAAACACAGCTTTCATCGGGTGATGATGAAGAGCCATGCCAAATTGTCGTATCAACAGGCGCAGGCGGTAATAGACGGCGCTGCAGATGACGCCACGGCACCGATCATGACCAGCATTCTTCAACCGCTCTGGGATGCTTATGAGTGCATGAAACGGGGGCGCGAAGAACGTGGCCCGCTCGAACTTGACCTGCCAGAGAGAAAGATACTGCTCAAGAAAGATGGTACCGTTGACAGGGTCGTGGTCCCTGCCCGCCTTGATGCCCACAAGCTGATCGAAGAGTGCATGATCCAGGCCAATGTGGCAGCGGCAGAAACGCTTGAGTCCAAAGATCAGCGCCTTGTCTACCGGGTGCACGATTCACCTTCGTTGGCCAAGCAGGAAGCATTGCGTGAATTCTTGAAAACGCTCGATATTCCGCTCGCGCGCGGTGCCGCCCTCAAGCCCGCTTCTTTCAATGACATCCTGATGCGTGTTGCGGGAACCGATCAAGCCGATCTTGTCAATTCAGTGGTGCTTCGCAGCCAAAGCCAAGCGGAGTACTCGCCCGACAATTACGGTCACTTTGGCCTAAATCTTGTCAAATATGCGCATTTTACCTCACCGATCCGTCGCTATGCGGATCTGATTGTTCATCGCGCCCTGATCTCATCACTGGGTGTTGGAGATGGCAATGACGGGCTGCCGCACCTGGAAATTGATGATTTGCGTGAGATTGCCGAGAAGATCAGCCAGGCGGAGCGGCGCGCTGTCGTGGCTGAGCGTGCCACAGTCGATCGGTTGATTGCGCAACATTTGAAAGACCGACTGGGCGATGAGTTTGACGGGCGCATAGCAGGCATGGCCAATTCAGGCTTATTTGTCACACTCAACATTACTGGCGCGGACGGTTTTGTTCCCATATCTACACTGGGTGATGAATATTATCATTTTGACGAGACCGCCCATGCCATGATCGGTGAGCGCACCGGCAAGGGATATCGACTTGGTGATGCGGTTCAGATCAAAGTGGTTGAAGTGCAACCCATGGCAGGCGCCATGCGCTTCGAGATGATAACCGAGCCACGTGATCTGGGTGTGTCCACCAAATCATTTCACAAGGCCCGGCGCTCTAAACACAGCGGCAGATCCTTTGGCAAAAACGCAAAGCGGCGCAGAAGATAAGAGATTGAGATGACCGAAGTTGAAATATTCGGCAACAAACCGTCCAAGGTTCCATCAGACAGGCGTGCATTGCTGCCTGCCTTGAAAAACGGTCTACGTTGTCGTTGCCCCAAATGCGGTGAAGGCAAGTTGTTCAGTTCATACGCCAAATCGGTTGAAGTTTGCGACACCTGTGATGAGGAGATCTTCCATCATCGTGCCGATGATCTGCCTGCTTATTTGAACCTTGCGATCACTGGCCACATCGTCGTGGGCCTGTATTTGCTGACAGATCGGTATTACGACATGTCGCCATGGGTTGAAGTGAGCCTGTGGGCTGCGTTGGCTGTGATCATGACCGTGCTGATTCTACAACCGATCAAAGGCTGGGTTATTGGCTTGCAGTGGGCCAATCGCATGCATGGATTCGGCGGCAATGGCGAGGACGGCACTTTGGACCAAGATGTCGATCCCACACGCTATGGCTGATGCTGCGCCTGACTTTGGCGATGGGCCGCCACCCCGGCGCTATCCCAATGTGAAGCCCAGCCATGCTGCGTCGATGATCGTGGCCGATCTATCGGGCCCACAGCCCCGTTTTCTGATGGGGCAGCGCTCAACCGCCCATGTGTTCATGCCGGGCTTCCTGGTCTTTCCCGGCGGCCGCTTGGAGAGGCGCGAGCACATCGATTGTCCTGTGCAGCCCGATGATGAGCGCCTGATAGAAAGGCAAGCCAGCCGCAAGAGGCTGGCCAGGGCACTTCTGGGATGTGCTTTGCGCGAAACCATGGAAGAAACAGGTCTGGATCTGTCACGCAATAATGCACCGATGCGCTATTTCGCCAGGGCAATAACACCACCTGGGCAAGTGCGACGCTATGATACGCGCTTTTTTCTGACGACGATCGAAGACAGCGAACAATTGCCTATTTCGCCGGTCGACAACGAACTTGTTGCGGTCAATTGGTTCGAGCAATCCCAGATACCATCCGACCGCTTACACCGCATCACCAAGCTGGTTCTGGAAGCGGCATTATCGCGTTTATCGGTCGATCCGATGCTCTTAAAGCAGGTCAAAACACCCACGCACCGATTTCGTTATGGCAAAGCGGTTGTTGAGTGGGAGTAGAACTTGACTTTTGACCTTTTATGAGTAGTTTCGCGCCAAATCCGGAGACGCTGTCTTAGGCGTGCACCGGTCTTTTTATTTCGAAAATCAGGTGCACGACCATGGCAAAGGCCACAACAATCAAAGTAAAGATGCTTTCAACCGAAGGCACTGGCTATTTTTACACAGCCAAGAAGAACAGCCGCACAATGACCGAGAAAATGGTCAAGCGCAAATACGATCCTGTTGCGCGCAAGCATGTTGAATTCAAGGAAGCGAAAATCAAGTAGTTTCGACTTCTAATACAAGATTAAAAAACCGCTGCAACCCTATGGTTCGCAGCGGTTTTTTTATTCTCAATCATTTTCATCAAGCAGCGGTGGCAACCACCCTGTTCCGGCCGCTATTCTTGGCTTCATAAAGCGCCTGATCAGCCTGTTTGAGCAGGTCTTTCATGTCATCACTACTGTTTCGATTGAGCGTAGCGACGCCGACACTGGTGGTGACTTTCAACTGCTTTTCGCCGGACACAAATGCCATCTCTTCCACGCTCTCACGGACGCGTTCGGCGACTTCCAGCGCCAGTTGGGCAGAGGTATCGGGCATGACGATCACGAATTCTTCGCCGCCATACCGGCAGGCAAGGTCCATACCGCGCACATTCTGACGCAACCTTTGGGCAAATTCGCGCAAAACATCATCGCCTGCATCATGGCCGTGGGTGTCATTGATGGCTTTGAATTTGTCGATATCGGTTATCAGTAAGGATAGTTCCCTGCCCCGGCCTCGCGCGCGTTCAACCAGTGTCTGCAGATGCGTGTCCAAATAGCGGCGGTTATGCAAGCCTGTCAGTCCATCTGTCACCGCAAGCTCAATGGATTCAGCCACATTGGAGCGCAATCCGTCGTGGTAGTGCTTGCGTCGCACCTGGGTGCGCAAACGCGCGACAAATTCGTTCTGGTCGACCGGTCGGATCACGTAATCATTCACGCCCAATTCCAGGGCACGCGCAATAAAGGCGTCGTTTTCGGTATCTGACGACAAGATAATCGGTAAAAAGCGGGTGCGATTCAACGACCTTATCTGGCTGCAGACGCGCAGCGGATCAAAATCCTTCAGATCGGCCGATAGAATGACGCAGTCATAATTGCCTTCTGCTGCCGCAAACAATCCATCTTGCGGATTGGCGACATGATGCAGCTTGGCATGATCTCTGAGCACGGCCGAAAAACGCTCATAAACAGCGGTACGTTCGTCGATCAACAGAACTTCGGGTCTTGATTCGGTAACATCCACACCTTTGGCCAAAAGCTCTTCGATGGCGATATCGCGTGTTGTCACAGCGCGAAGCCGCAATTCATCGGTGAGCATCTTCAAGCGCACAAGGCTTTTAACGCGTGCCAGCAGTTGCATTTCGTTAACCGGTTTTGTCAAAAAGTCGTCCGCGCCGCATTCCAGACCACGAACGCGGTCCTTCATTTGGTCCAACGCCGTCACCATCACGACAGGAATATGACTGGTCGCCGGATTGTTCTTCAGCTTGGAGCACACATCAAATCCAGAAATGCCGGGCATCATGATGTCCAGCAAGACAATATCAATTGCCTCGTTTTTGAGCATTTCAAGCGCATTTTGACCGTCAGAGGCGGTCAAAACCTCGTAATATTCTTGTTCCAGTCGTGTTTTGAGCAAATCCACATTTGCCTTGACGTCGTCAACAACGAGAATACGTGCGGTCATTTTTCATTAGCTCCCGGCGTTCATTGCCTCTAAGCATCGCCAAGATACGACTTAATAGTTTCAATAAATTTAGGAACTGAGATCGGCTTGGAAATATAGCCTTCACAGCCACCCTGACGGATGCGTTCTTCGTCACCCTTCATCGCAAATGCGGTGACAGCAATGACAGGAATGGACAATAGATCGTCGTCCTGCTTGAGCCATTTTGTCACTTCAAGGCCCGATACTTCGGGCAATTGAATATCCATCAATATCAAATCCGGGTTGTGCTCTCGTGCCAGATCAAGCGCTTCGAGACCGTTGCGCGTGCGTACGGTCTCGTAGCCCGAGGCCTCGATAATATCGCGGAACAGCTTCATATTGAGCTCATTGTCCTCGACAATCATTACCCGTTTGGCCATGTTTCACCTTTTCCGGCTGTTGCAGAGAATCACTGCATTGCTTCATTGTGCTTTTCTGTTTGAGCCAAGGCCATAGCAAGATTTTATTGAGATATTGCAAAGAAAGACCGCAATGACCGACAACGCCATGAACGCAGACCATGAATCTATCGCGATCGGTGCCTTGTCCTGGATCGCTTCGGATGGAGAATTGATGACCCGGTTTCTTGCGCTGACCGGTATCGAGCCGGACCAAATTCGTGCCGTTGCGTCCGAACCCGGCTTTCTGGCTGCTGTACTGGACTTCCTATTGGCTCACGAACCGACGCTTGACCGGTTTTGCAATGACAACGACATTGAGCCCAAACGGGTGGCGGCGGCACGACAATCCATTGGCGGCCTGGACGTGCCGGGACCCGGCGAGTTTACCGGTTGATCGGACAAGAAAATCCGTGTCGCTGACATCTGTTCATGATATGTTCAAACCATGACGCACATTGCCGACCATGAAGCACCGGGATTTTGTCGCGATTGCATGACACCGCGTATCAGCGGTGCAACACGTTGCACGCAATGTGGTAGCCCCCGGATCGCAAGCCATCCGGAGTTGGACGCATTGTCGATCGCCCATATCGATTGTGACGCGTTTTATGCTTCGGTGGAGAAGCGCGATAACCCCGAACTGCGCGATAAACCTGTCATCGTGGGTGGCGGTAAACGCGGCGTCGTTTCGACCTGTTGCTACATTGCCCGGATCCAGGGCGTTCGTTCCGCCATGCCTGCCTTCAAGGCGCGAAAACTGTGTCCAGACGCTGTGTTCGTAAAGCCGCGTATGAGCGTTTATACCCAAGTGGGCAAGCAGGTGCGGCAGATGATGGAAGAACTGACACCAGCGGTTGAACCCATTTCCATTGATGAAGCCTTTCTGGATCTTACAGGCACGGAAAAACTCCATAAGGATACGCCGGCGCGCACCCTTGCCAAATTTGCAAATCATGTCGAAGAAGAGCTGGGCATTTCCGTTTCGGTGGGACTATCGTACTGCAAATACCTGGCTAAGGTCGCCTCTGATTTTGAGAAACCGCGCGGATTTTCGGTCATCGGCAAGGCGGAAGCCACATCATTTCTTGCCGACAAGCCAGTGAAGATGATTTGGGGAGTAGGCCCCGCCTTCGAAAAGTGGCTTCATGCGGATGGAATCAAGACAATCGGGCAGCTTCAGCAGATGGATGAAGCCACTTTGATGAAACGCTATGGCGTGATGGGCAGTCGGCTGTACAATCTGTCGCGCGGTATCGACCACCGGGGCATCGAGCGACGGGGCGGCGCCAAAAGTATCAGCCATGAAACCACCTTCAACGAAGATCACGGAACCCATGAAGTGTTGGTGCCGGTGCTGCGCGCATTGAGCGAAAAAGTGTCCGCACGCCTAAAGGACAAGAACCTTGCCGGACGCACCGTGGTGCTCAAGCTCAAGGATAAGGAGTTCAAATCCATCACCCGCAACAAGCAAGTGGGAGACGCGACGCAATTGGCTGACAGAATATTCAGAACCGCCTTGCCGATGCTGGAAAAGGAGCTGGATGGAACCCAATACCGCCTGCTTGGGATCGGTGTTTCGGACTTTGTAGATCCGGAGTTCGCTGACCCGCTTGATTTGATTGACATTGAAGCGACTCGCCGGGCTGACGCGGAGCGGGCGATCGACGCGCTGCGCGGAAAATTTGGCGACCGCGCTGTGGAAACCGGCTATACGTTCGGCACGGGGAATCGCGGAAAGCCGACCACATGAACAACAGCACAGTCCTGCCCAAAACCATGATGGCGGTGGTCACCAGGGGCAATGGCGGATATGACCAGTTGGACTATTGCGAGGTAGCTGTGCCGCAAATTGGCGAGGGCGAAGTGCTGCTTCGCGTCCTGGCCGCCGGCGTGAACAACACGGAGATTAACACGCGTCTCGGCTGGTACTCTGCCTCGGTCACAAAGGGCACCGGTTCCACCTCAAAGGATGCACCAACTGAGCGCGAAGACGGGGGCTGGAACGAAAAAACGCCCTTTCCCTTCATCCAGGGCACAGATTGCTGTGGCGAAGTGGTGGCAGTCGCAGCCCATGAGGACCAATCCTTGCTTGGCAGTCGGGTTCTGGTCCGCGCCTGCATGCGCCCTCGTGGCTTCGGATCAATGGATAACATTTGGATGGGTTCTGATTTTGACGGCGCATTTGCGCAATATGTGAAAGTCCCTGCTTCGGAGATTTTTGTCGTTGAGTGCGACTGGAGCGATGCAGAATTGGCCACGCTTCCATGTGCCTACGGGACAGCCGAAAACATGATCCATCGCGCAAAGATCGCAAGTGGCATGACGGTACTGGTTGCCGGCGCATCAGGCGGCGTCGGTTCAGCCGCGGTTCAACTGGCTAAACGACGTGGCGCAAGCATAGTTGCCATCGCAGGCAAATCGAAGCACGAAAAAGTACTCGCCCTTGGTGCCGACAGCGTGCTGGACCGTGATGACGATCCGGTGCAGACGCTTGGCAAAGACGCTGTGGATGTTGTGGTCGACAATGTCGCCGGAAACAGGTTTCCGGGTATGCTGGACCTTCTCAAACGCGGCGGCACCTATGTGTCATCAGGTGCGATTGCCGGACCGATGGTCGAACTCGATATGCGGACATTCTATCTCAAAGATCTCAATCTGATTGGCTGCACAGCATGGGATGAACCGGTCTTCCCCAATCTTGTTTCCTATGTCCAACGGGGCGAGATCAGACCCTTGCTCGAGGCAACTTATCCCCTCAAGGATATTGTGACCGCACAAAAACGATTTCTGGAAAAGCACCATGTCGGAAAAGTGGTCTTGATACCGCCCGCATAAGGTGAACGCAGCATGATCCAAGACCTCATATCAACGCCCACCATCCTGATCGATGCGGATGCATGCCCTGTCAAGGATGAGACCTACAAAGTCGCTGAGCGCTTTGGCTTCCCGGTTAAAGTAGTGGCCAATGCATTTATGCGGGTACCACGCGAGGACTTTATCGAATTGGTTGTTGTTTCAGACAAATTCGATGCGGCCGATGACTGGATTGCAGAACGCGCCAATGCGAGTTGTATCGTCATAACGGCCGATATCCTGCTGGCAGAGCGGTGCGTCAAGAATGGTTCGACTGTGCTGGCTCCCAACGGCAAGCCCTTTACGGAGAACTCGATCGGTGGACAGGTGGCAACACGTGCCATCATGTCAGATTTGCGTGCTGGCGCTGTGGGACAGAATGTGGGTGGTCCCCCACCCTTCTCCAAAGCTGATCGCTCGCGGTTTTTACAGGCGTTGGATTTGGCGGCGACGCAGCTCAAGCGAACAGCTTGAAACGTGTTGGCATTCCGCATTTGGGCTTGCCAGTGCAATATATATCATTTAATCATGATATATGGATACAAAAGTTGCATGTGAGATTTTTTCTGCCCTGAGCCAACCCACGAGAGTCGAGGCCCTGCGCATCCTGATCAAGACTGGTGCAAATGGTATGCTTGCCGGTGACTTAGGTGACCTTATGGAAGTTCGGCAAAACACCATGTCCTCGAATTTGAGTGTCCTGTTGCAAGCTGGCCTGGTCCGCAATGAGAGGGAGGGCCGCTCGATCCGTTATTTTGCTGATTTTGACGGGCTGCGTGGCGTACTTGGCTTTCTGATGGAGGATTGCTGCGGCGGCACTCCGGATCTTTGCCAACCTGTCATCGATGAAATCGCCTGCGGCTGCTAGACACTTGCAGTACTTAATGGAATTGCGGTACCCGGATTTAGTCAATATTTTCGCTGCCCAATTCCGCGCCAGCGTTTCAGCTGAAGACTGAAACGCTCTAGTTGCAATAGAACAAAGTCAATCAACTCTCATGCATCATTCAACACCACAAAGACTGGCCGCTGAGCTGATCGGAACAGCGTTTCTATTGGCAACGGTGGTTGGATCCGGGATCATGGCCGAACGCCTTGCAGGCGGCAATGTCGC
>JAHEJF010000521.1 GCA_024639025.1 Ahrensia sp.
ACATTCAGCGTCTGATGGTTACCGGCAATTTTGCCCTCATGGCCGGGATTGACCCGCATGAGGTGCATGAATGGTATCTAGCGGTTTATGCCGATGCCTATGAATGGGTGGAACTTCCCAACACGCTCGGCATGAGTCAGTTTGCAGATGGCGGGCTTCTGGGCTCGAAACCCTATGCTGCAAGCGGCAACTACATCAACAAGATGTCTAACTACTGCCGGCACTGCCGCTTTGATGTGAAGAAAAAAGTCGGCGAAGATGCTTGTCCCTTCAACGCGCTTTACTGGGATTTTCTCCTTCGCAACGAGGATAAACTCAAGAGCAATCATCGCCTTGGACAGGTCTATCGCACATGGCACAAGATGGATGAATCAAAGCGCGTTGAGTATCGCGCAAGTGCTGCGCGATTTCTGTCTAGACTCTGTTGAGACCGAGCTCTTTGATAAGGTTGGGGATCTTTTCCCTAAGCTTGAAAAAACCACGTTTGGCGTGCGGCCAGCAGGCTTGGTCATAGGGTCGCATAATTTGCGCAAGACTGATGTTCGCACTTTCCAGAACCGGGCGGGCCTCATCAAGTTTGGCACGCACCGGGCCGACAGGAGCCCAAGCAGTGACAATCTTTTTCACACCAAGACTCTGAGCCCAATCTACAAGAAAGGAGGCCCAATCCTCCGCCTTGCTGCGACAGGCCGGGCATTCAAAATGTCTTCCTGCACGTTCCAGGGTGTCATCCAGCGCATTGGTTGCAAAAATTTGTGCCGGTTCTCCTATTGGGAGCGGCGACCGTCTCTGAGTGGCAAGCAGGCCGCATATGCCACTTGGTTTCTCTGACAAGGGCAAGGTCTCTACACCGCAATCCTCCTCGGTAACGACCAGGCCAAAGGAACCGTAATCATCGCACGCAGAGGATTGGTGCATGGGTTGAAGCGGATGCTCGAACTCTTCAACGAGCGACAGGGCATCGTCTACCAGACCTTTCGGTGAAAACCGGCCTTGGGTGTATTTCTCGATATTAGAACTGCGCGCGATATAGTTTTTGCCTTTTGTATGCAGACCTGCAACCCAGCGCCAGGAAAGCGTGTTGGAGGCCGGATCACCGTCGAGCAGATGCCGATAGAAGAAGTCGGCACCCAGTTGCCACGGCAAGCGGAGCGTGAAAATCCAAATACTGGCGAACCACATACGCGCATGGTTATGAAGATAGCCGGTCTCGACAAGTTCAACGGCCCAATCATCAAAACAATCGATGCCTGTTTTGCCACCGGTCGCCTGCTCGTAGCAGGCACGAACATCAGAGGAACGATCCAATTGGTCAATCAATTGATCTATATCTAAGCGATAACGAGACCAGACGCTCGGCCTTTGTTCCAGCCACCCCTTAAAGTACGCGCGCCAGAAGACTTCCTGGATGAATTTCTCTGCGCTCGGCAAGGAATGACGCGCCAGCGTTTCACGCACGACCTCTTCCTCCAAGATTAGTCGATGGCGTATCCAGGGTGACAGACAAGATATGTTTGTGCGGTTTTCAGGCCCGAAATCAAAATTTCGGCTTGATGCATAGGCACGCCCGACACGCGGCAGAAAGACGTTCAGCCGGTCGAGTGCCGGACCGCGTGCTCCCGTCCATGAAACTGTTTCCTTCGGTTGATCATCAAGGAAGCTGAGCTGTGTCATCCGGTTCTTTCCGATTTCGCATCACGCCGACATCGCTCGGAACAATACCTCACCTCCGGCCATACCTTTTCCCAAGCACGTCGCCCGCGTTGTCAGCTTTCCACGGTTCCTGCAGATAGCGGGCGTCAATCTCCGCCAGTTCGGGAACCCAGCGTCGCACAAAGATGCCTTCCGGGTCTTGGTCATATCCCTGTTTGACTGGATTATAAATGCGGATCGTGTTGATGCCGGTGGTTCCTGACTGCATCTGTATCTGCAGCCAATGTATCCCCGGCTCATAATCTGTAAACTGCCGCGCCAGATGTTCGCCTGGCTTGCGCCAGTCAAGCCAGAGATGATAACTCGCAACAGCCGTTAACATGGCGCGCATCCGGAAATTGAGCCAGCCCGTTGCGGCAAGTGATCTCATACAAGCGTCTACAAAAGGAAGCACGGTTTCGCCATTCACCCAAGCCTCAAGACGCTCATGACCGGATCCGGTTGGGCGCAGTCCATCATAGGCCGAATGGAAATTCTGAAATTCAAGCTTGGGATCGTCTTCGAGCTTCTGAATGAAATGGCAGTGCCAGTGAAGCCGCCCGGAAAATGAAGTCAGAGCGCCACGCCAATCGCGGCTGACTCCGCTTGGCATATCCCGTCGATACGTACACGCATTGCCCGTCTCCTCATGCGACCAAAGCGCAGCAATTCCTAAAGCAGTAT
>JAHEJF010000522.1 GCA_024639025.1 Ahrensia sp.
TAGCGGTGATAAAAAACGCAGTGCTTTCCTTTGTCGTATTGCATGACCATACTCTCTTCAAAAATGAACCTATGCTCCCTGCGGGCGGTTCATTTTTGAAGAGAGTATGGTCATTCTTTCCTGTTCGCGCTGAAGCGATCCCGTCTGAAAGACGGGGGGTTTGGACCAGAGGAGTGGATACTAAAAGCCGCTATAGGCTTGGCGTGATGAGACCTTCACGCGGTAGCGGAACCTGCCCATCAAAAGCACCTTGCACAATTTTCACCGCCTCCAGGTAAGGCCTTTTCAGCGCCATGGCCTCCGCCTGTGCAATCGGAACAAAGCGCAGACCTATGCCACGAATTCCTGCTTCTTCCATCAAACCCAGCAGGAACGGGTCGCGCAGCGAACTCAGCAGGAAGACGGCATCAACCTGACCCGAGATGACGCCCTCGAAAGCCTTCTCCTGCGGCCATGCAAATGCACGGAAACTCCCGGGTGGGAGTTTATAGTGATCGATGGTCGACCAGAACGATAAGTTGCCCACCGTCGCGGTTTCAGGAATTGCAATGCGACGCCCGCGAACATTCTCAATGGCCCCGATCACCTGCGGAAATGGCGGATATTGCGACGGCTCGCAAACGATCAGCAGGAAATATTCGGGAAACAGATCGGCGACGAGGTTGATGCTGGTATAGGCTGGCGTGATGGATTCAATGGTCGCGAGATCGACGGTACGGCTGTTGATAGCAGAGATGGCCTCCGATGAGTTACGGCTTTCGAGCACTTCCAATCGCAATGTTTCGCTGTGGCGCACCAAAACATCAGAGACTTCGCGCATCAGCGTATGTGCATTGCTGCCACGTTCGCCCGCCGCGACTTTCAGCGTGCGGACTTCGACGGGCGCGAGGGCAAGCATGTGTAATTACTCACCCCCTTGCCAAAGGTCTCTTTGTCTGAATCCATGGGTGTATGGATCGCGATGATTTGGCACGTTTGAGCAAGGCAGAATTGGTTGAAGCGTATTTGGCGCTTCAAGCCCGCCTGCAGCGGCCCGCCAAAACCTCTCAAACGTCGTCCAAGCCGCCCTCCACGGACCGTAAAGCCCTGCGTGAACATGCCAAGCCTGGAGGTGCCAAACCCGGGCATGAGGGTCATTCTCGTTCGTTGCATGAGACCCCTGACGAGATTGTCGACCACCGCCCCGATGTGTGTCCCCAATGTCATGGCCAGCTTGGTGATGATCTGGCAGGAGATATTGTTGGCGCATACGATGCCATTGAGGTTCCCCCGATTGCCCCGTTTGTTGTGCGTCACCGGCGGTTGTGCTTGTCCTGTCCCCACTGCTTATCGCTGGTGAAAGCACCGCTGCCGGACGCTGCACATGGCTCGCCATTTGGACCCCGGCTGCACGGATTGGTGCTCTATCTCAAGACATTTCACGCGGTGTCCTTTGCCCGCCTTGAAGGAATGTTGGCCGATCTGTTCGGCATAAAACTGAGCCAGGGTGCGCTTGCCAACATGCTGAAGCGTGCGCATGCACCATTCACGTCCCGCAAGGCCGATATCATCAAGGATCTGCGCTGTGCCCAGGTCGTGGCCAGTGATGAAACCGGTATTCGTATTGAAGGCCTCAACGGCTATCACTGGGTGTTCATGGGCAAGCAGGCCATCGTACATGAGGCCCAACTTTCCCGGGCAGCACAGGTGGTGCGCGATGTGATGGGTGATCACAGGCCAAAGCTGTGGTTGTCGGATGGCTATTCGGCTCAACGGGGTCATGGCGAACATCATCAAACATGCCTTGCTCACCTGGCCCGCGACATCGCTTATGCGGTAGAGGCAAGCGATGACATGGTGCCGCTGAGGTTAAAACTTTGGCTGGACCGGGTGTTTCAATTGGCCCGCACCCTGTCAGGCTTTGCGGCCAGCACTGTGAAAGCCAAAAGACGGGAGTTGGAAAACACTCTGGTCAACATTCTCGCCAGTAATCCCCAATGTGAGATTGCCGAGACCATCCGTGCCAAACTCGCCAGAGCCAGTCCACGATTGCTGACCTTTTTGGATTTCCCTGGCGAGGTCGACATCACCAACAATGGTTGCGAACGGGCGCTGCGCCCGGCGGTGATACAACGCAAAGTCACCAACGGCTTTCGCTCCATGTGGGCCGCAAAGGGAGATTGCGCCGTCAGAACCGTTGTCGACACACAAAAACTCAGTGGCCAGACCCCATTCAACACAATCCTCGCCACACTCTCATAAAAATCAACGCTAAATGCTGCAGTGACGGGGGTGAGTAATTACAAGGTGACGCCCGAACTACTGCTCTCCCCATTTCGAGTGCTATGTTCCTGAGACGGCCTTTCTAACATTTTTAGCCCAAATTGACATTC
>JAHEJF010000523.1 GCA_024639025.1 Ahrensia sp.
AACGCTGACGAGTTGTCCCAAGTATTTTTCTCAGTGTGTTTCCTTGTGCTGGCGCTCTGCTACGGAGGCCTGTTTGTGCTGCCCATTGATGCCATTCACCAGGCAGGCGAACATGAGAGCCAACATTCAGGTCTTTGGCGTGGTTTGTTTACGCACAAAAATATTGCGGGCCCTGTCATGGTCGCCATCACCTTTATCGGTGTTTATCTCATGCGCCGTGGCATGATCGCTCGTGGCTTGATCATCGCTTTGGCAGCTTGGTTTTTCATTGCTAACACCGGATCCAAAACATCATTCATCGTTGCGCCTGCCGTTGTGGCTGTCGTCCTGATTCCCTCTCTCATGGGTTTGCGTGGACTGGCAGTGTTTGCCGCATTCACCGCAATGATCACGACGCACGCATTGACTATCGGAACTGTGTTCTCTCCATCTCTGGATGGAATATTGCGAAGCGTTGACCCGGTTACGACTTTCACGGGTAGAATAGAGATCTGGGAATTCGCCAAGCCCTATCTGTTTCAGAGTCCTTGGACCGGGTACGGATATGACGGCTTCTGGCAATCCGATTTTGTCGCCGCCGGCGAAAGGGCCTTTGACAGCGCTTGGGATCCGCGCGGTATCATCCATGGCCATAACGGTTATCTCGACTTTGCACTGGTTGCCGGCATTCCGATGATGTTGGTCCTGATATGGGTGACAATATTGGCGCCCGTAATTGACTATCTGCGCACGCCGGCACGCAGGGAAAACGTTCTGCTGGCAGACCTTATGTTCATGATTGTTGTATTTGCGGTCATGAATGCGGCGCTGGAGAGCTTCTTCTTCCGGCGTGCCGATCCGGTCTGGCTCACATTGGTCGTTGCCCTGTTCGGGTTGCGCCTGACATCCAGAATTCCTCTCGCCACCCGCTAGGACGCTTTGGTCTTTCACCGTTGCGCTGGTACTGCTTTAGACATTGATAATGCTAGACAATCTTGTTTTTTGGCTCCATCAAGGACTGACAGATTGGAATAGATATTGCCGCAGGCTGCCTGTCTGGATATCAACACACCAAGAGGAGCGGCTCAAATGACACGCACAAACAAGGTGATATTGGCTGGATGCGGCAATATGGGACGCGCCATGCTGCAGGGCTGGTTGGCTGATGGAATTGTCCAAAGACATCAGGTGCTTGTGGTCGAACCGGTTGAAGCGCTCAGACAACATGCTGAAACCTTGGGCGTCACAACATTTGCAGATGCACAGCAATTGCCCGAAGGCCTGTCGCCGTCGCTCATTGTTCTGGCCGTCAAACCGCAGGTCATGTTTGATGTCACTCCAGCTTACGAGAAATTTGCATCAAGCGATGTTGTTTTTGTGAGTGTTGCTGCCGGGGTACGCTCAGATAAACTCGAACAAGGTCTCGGTGACGCAACGCCCATCGTCAGGGTCATGCCCAACACGCCAGCTGCCATTGCCGAAGGAATGATGGTTATTTATTACAATCAGCATGTTGCAAAGGATCAGCGCGTTTTTGTCGAGCGCCTCATGAATTCCAGTGGCGAAACTGCGGTCATTGAAGACGAAGATTTAATGGACGCTGTGACAGCAGTGTCAGGATCCGGACCTGCCTATATCTTCCATTTCATTGAAGCTTTGCGGGATGCCGCTCTGGAAGCCGGTTTGCCGCGCCAAACCGCTGAACTCTTGGCGCAGCAAACTGTTTACGGCGCTGCGTGTTATGCCAAACAAAGCGAAACTGATCCTGGAACCTTGCGAGAGCAAGTGACCAGTCCCGGGGGCACAACCGCAGCAGCGCTGGAAATATTGATGGGTGATGGCGCCTTGAAGACGCTGCTCAAAGATGCGGTCAAGGCGGCGAAGGAACGTTCGCAGGAACTGGGTCGCTAGAGCGTTTCAGTTTTCAACTGAAACGCTGGCACGGATTTGGCATTGAAAATATTGGATAAATCTGGGTGCCGCGATTCCATGAAAAACTGACAGATTCTGAGTAGCAACCTCGCTATTTGCGTCTGACAATCACGCTTCCGGCAGAATAGCCTGCACCAAATGAGCAAATCACCCCAATATCGCCGCTCTTCAGATCATTTGAATTTTGAGAGAAGGCAATCATCGAACCGGCCGAAGAGGTATTCGCGTAATCCTGCAGAATATTGGGCTGCTCATGCGCTTCCGGTGTTCGGCCGAGAACTTTCGCGCCGATAAAATCGTTCATCGACTTGTTGGCTTGATGCAGCCAAAGCCTTGACAGATCATCGGCCGAAAGCTGATTGTCTTCGAGGTGAGACGTGATCAGTTTGCTGACCAGAGGCAGAACTTCGCGAAAGACCTTTCGGCCCTCCTGCCTGAAAAGCATGTCTCT
>JAHEJF010000524.1 GCA_024639025.1 Ahrensia sp.
CTGCCGTGCGGCGTCACGCCTGCATAGGCCTGATCGCCCCAAATTCGTTTAACTCTTTGATCCCGCCCACAAGCATTGCGGTATTTTTTGTAGGCGTCGCCCTGACTGATCACGCCAAATCGGGTCAATTTCTTGCCAGTTCCCTGCCAATAATTCTGGTGATAGTCTTCTGCTTCGTAGAACGTAGCCGTACCTTCCACTGGAATTGCCAGCTCTCGACCCAGCGCTGCCGCGGCATCTGCAACAATCTTCTCTGCGATCGCCATCTCTTCATCCGTTGAGGCATGAATGGCGGGCGCATAGGAACGGCCCCTGTCACAGAATTGGCCGCCACCATCTGTTGGATCGATCGTTCGAATGAAGGTCGTTACAAGCGTTTCATAGTCGGTTACGGCCGGATCATACGTAATCTTTACGACCTCGCGATGATTGCCGTGGTTGCGATATGTCGGGTTCTCCATTGTGCCACCGCCATAACCCGAAACAGTGTCTGTAACGCCTACCACATGATCAAAATCCGATTCCACGCACCAAAAACAGCCACCAGCAACAACAAGGGACTTGCTTTCAGCATTGGCATAGCTTGCGCCACCCGCAACAAAAGCAGTGGCCATAAGGGCAGTGGTCAGAATTGAGCGCAGCATGGAAACTCCTGTAATATAATGCTTGCACCCAGATATAGACGACCAAATATGGCCGTCCATTAAACTGAAAACACAGTTACGTGATGAACATCAATTTGAGGCTGCGTCAGTCAATTTGCCTAAGGCACCGGCCATCATTTCGAACGACTTGTCAGCGCCGCTCACATCGTAGCGGGCCTTCAGATCTGCCGGATCGAGATAACCGATCTTCGTTGTTCCATTATCGTCCCAGATCAGAACGCGGATGGGAAGATCCAGGCCAGCGCGAGGTGCATTTTGCAAGATTGGCGTGCCCAACTTGGGATTGCCGAACATCACCATTATCATGGGTGCAAGCTCAGCGCCGATACTGGCCGCGCCACCTGCATGATCCACACGGGCAAACAGCGTGGCACCTGCGCCCTCGACTGCAGCGACCAGTTTGTCAGCTGTTGCACCGACATCCGAAGCGCTGTCTTTGATGATCCAGTTTTCAGCCATGGCAGCGCCGGTTGATATCAATCCGATTGCAAGTGCGGTCGTGATGACTTTGAATTGTTTCGAAAAGTTCATATTGATCTCCGTTTTGCGCCCTCGCCTTGAAAAAGTTGAGCACGGTAGTCATGGCAGGAGAAATCAAATTGTTGTTAAGCCGGGTCGCTCCAAGTGAGGATTCGTTGATCGCACAATGGATGTTTGAAGAACACTCGGGCTGGAAAAGGGTCGCTTTGCCTAATGCATTAGCGATTGCAGCCAATCCTTCCTTGGATTTCGCTAACCTGTCGTCGACTGCGGCAAACATTCTCGCAAGGGATACCATCACCGTCGCCATCCGCCCTGGGATGGTTGCCGGCACACCAATTCCTTACAGCCTGCTCGCAGTTTCGATAGGATTTGCAGGTCACCACCCTGTGAAAGAGTTCCGATTGACCAACGGCAATTCCAAAAGGGGGCAGGACGCCGCCATGACTTGTGCTCGTGCTGACAATGACCACGCTTACAACCAATCGCCAACGTGCAACGTTCACAGATTTCTTCAGATTGATCGGCAATTTGCTGTTCCACTATGAACGGTAAATCATAGTGAGACACGGGCCAGACGCCACTAACCGGAGCGCGAAGCCAATTGCAAAATTCTAGACTCGACGCTCAACCATCATCTTCTTGACCTCGGCAATTGCCTTGGCAGGGTTCAGCCCCTTGGGACAGGTCTGCGCACAATTCATGATGGTGTGGCAGCGATAAAGCCGGAACGGATCTTCCAGATCGTCCAGGCGCTCGCCGGTCGCCTCATCACGTGAATCAATCAACCAGCGATAGGCTTGAAGCAACACAGCCGGCCCCAGATAGCGTTCGCCGTTCCACCAATAGGATGGACATGACGTTGAACAACAGGCGCAGAGGATACATTCATACAGACCATCAAGTTTCACGCGATCATCATGGCTCTGCTTCCACTCCTTCTCAGGAGCCGGCGTGGTTGTTTTGAGCCATGGTTCAATTGAACGATGCTGCGCATAGAAATTGGTGAGATCCGGCACAAGGTCCTTGACCACCGGCAGGTGCGGCAAGGGATAGACTTTTACTGTGCCATCAATTTCGTCCATGCCCTTTGTGCAGGCAAGCGTGTTGGTACCGTCGATATTCATCGCGCAAGAACCGCAAATGCCTTCGCGACATGAGCGACGCAATGTCAGGGTCGGATCGATACTGTTTTTGATGTAAAGCAAACCGTCGA
>JAHEJF010000525.1 GCA_024639025.1 Ahrensia sp.
ATAGATCATGCCAACACCCTTGTCCCGCAGGGGCCGCAAAGCCGAAAACAGGCGCTCGACCTCATTGGCCGGCAAACTGGCTGTTGGTTCGTCCAGCACCAGATAGTCGCACTCAACCGCCAGCGCCCGCGCAATGGCAACAAGCGACTTTTCAGTCCTGCTGAGATCGGAGATACGCGTCGTGGGATCGAATTCACAATTGACCTTTGCCAGCGCATTGACCGCGCGACTGTTGGCCGACTCCCAATCGATCAAACCGCGCTTCCTGTTGAACCCTTGCGCCAGCGCCATATTTTCAGCAACACTCATCCACTCAATCAGGCCAAGATCCTGGTGAATGAATGCGACCGGTTGCACCTGGTTCACCCTTCCCGGCTTGTGGGTATAGGGCACGCCGTCGATTTTGACCTGGCCGGAGTCGGGTTGGTGAATGCCACCCAGAACTTTGATCAAAGTGGACTTTCCCGCCCCATTTTCACCAAGCAGGGCAACAATTTCACCACGTCCGACATGCATTGAAACACCGCGCAGCGCTTGGGTGCCGCCAAAGGATTTGACGATATTATCAAAAAACAATCCCGACTGGATTGCGGACATGATTGCTCCTCCCAAAGCACCTTGCACAGCGCAAAAAAGCACGTTACCGGTAACTCAATAGAGTCCTCTTTTTGCCAAGAGTCAAGAAAAATGTTACCGGTAACGCATAAGTTGATGGAATCGAAATATGGCTGCCAAGAACAAGAACCGAAGCAAGGTAAATCTGAGCGAAGTTGCAAAAGCTGCTGGCGTTTCAAAGATGACGGCATCGCGTGTGCTGCGTAACGCTTCGGGCTTCTCCGACGAAACACGTGACAAGGTGCTCGAACAGGTGGAACGGCTGGGTTATGTGCCCAATCGCATCGCCGCAACTTTTGGCTCCGAACAGACATCGACCATCATTGGCGTCTGCGTGCCTCACCTGTCGTCAAGTCTGTTTGGCGCCGTACTCGATAGCACCAATGGAGCGCTGGCCAAGTTCGGCTATCAGACCATGATCGGCGCACACGAGAATTCGCCTGAAACCGAAGAGATGTGGGTCAAGAACATTCTGTCATGGCGACCGGCCGGCCTGATCTTGAGCGGTCACACGCACACGCGCACGACACGAGAATTGATCAAGTCGCAAGGCATACCGGTCGTGGAGATTTGGAATCTCAACACCAGCCCCATCGATATTTCAGTGGGCTTCAACCATTTTGACTGCGGTCACGAAATGGCGCTGTACATCCTTGGCCAAGGCCATCAGCGTATCGGCTATGTTGGTGCGGATTCGGCTGCTCCGGGCATGGGCGCCTTGCGCAGGAAGGGGTTTGTTGCAGCACTCAAATCATCATCCACCGACTTGGCCGCACAGGAGATCTTGAATGACCGTTCGGGATTTTACGCTGGCTTTTATGGCACAGAGAACATTCTGAACCGCGTTGGCGATCTGGATGCGATCTACTTCCAGGATGATGCCATGGCGATCGGTGGGATTTTTTACTGCCAATCTCAGGGCATGTCAGTGCCCGAAGACATCGGGATTGCCGGTTGGGGCAGCATGGAAGCAGCATCGGTCCTGCCACAACGATTGACCACCACAGTCGTTAGCACGCAGGCTCTGGGCAAAACAGCGGCAGAGGCACTGATTTCACGCGTCCGCGGAGAACCAGTCAACGACGTTATCATCACACCGACGCGGCTGGCGCCAGGCAACACGATCTAGAGCGTCTCAGTCTTCAACTGAAACGCTCGCACGGAATTGAGTATTGAAAATATTGGATAAGTCCGGGTACCGCGATTCCATCAAAGGCTGACAGAGTCCAGGTTTGCAACTCGCAATTTTGGCCTATTCATCGACGCCGGTCCACGGGCCATTGTGGGCGCCTTCTTCGCCAATGCGCTCAAATGTATGGGCGCCAAAAAAGTCTCGCTGCGCCTGGATCATATTGGCTGTCGAGCGTCCGGTACGCATCATGTCAAAATAGGCCAGGCCTGCTGAAAGGGCCGGAACCGGATTGCCAGACAGCGCGCTGTGACCAACCACCTGGCGCAACCCTGCATGACTTGATTTCAATTTGTCAGCAAAGAAAGGGGCAAACATCAAATTCTTGCCGGGCGAATCTGCCAATGCCTGGGCCATGTCATTGAGCATTGCCGAACGAATGATACATCCTTCACGCCACACTTTGGCGACATCAGGCATGGGCAGCTTCCAGTCATAAGTCTCCGAGGCCTTCGCAAGCATCGTGAAACCTTGCGCATAACAGGCGATTTTCCCCGCCAACAACGCTTGCTCTAGCGACTCAATTGTCAAACTGCTGGGATCAACCGCGCCAGGTG
>JAHEJF010000051.1 GCA_024639025.1 Ahrensia sp.
AATCAAATGAAGCGATCGACTTTCGGATTGAAATTTGAGCTCTGGCAGCGTGAGGATGCTGCACACTCCGAGGCGACTGAATCACAAATCCAGCGTTCGTGACGATCCTTTGTCAATGCAGGCCAAACAGAATCTTTGGGCACCGCATTGCCACCAACCTGAACCAATTCGAATGTCCGCTTAGAGCCCAAAGCGGACGCTCATTTTGTGTCCAAGCTATGATCTTATTTGCAATGCCATACCAAGCATGCATTGCGCTCAGCCGCTTCCTCAACCGTCTCTTTGCTTGTCGCAAATCTATAAAGTTGCTCGACAAGTTGTATGACAGTTTCTTGCTCTTATTGCGTGGTTGGCTTGTAGATCGTGACAATACCCTCCCAGCCACTTCGCTGATCGGCCCAATCATTCGCTTATAAGATGGGCTGCTATGTTCTTTTTGAATTTATGACTACCAATCCAAACGAGATAAGGCGCGGTTCAAACGCGTGTGTTCTTCACTTTGAGGATAGGGGAACATCCGTGCGGCATGCTCCAAAGTGAAATCAGGAGAGATTGTTGAAATTTCATCGGAAACTTTGTGGGCGTCTGGCGTTCGATCTATTTCGACATAGAGCCTGGCGAGCTGCACCCGTGCAGGTAGAAAGCTTGGTAGTCTTTTCACAACTGTTTCCAAACACTCCAAAGCGTCGTTATAGTTGCGCTGAAGCGTGTATGAATGGCCCTTCGCAAAGTCCCAACTTGGCGGGACGTAACTCTCAACGCCGAAAGCGCGATCCAGCATTTGTAATGCGAGTTCCGGCTGTCCCAGTCGATTCAATGATTCTCCATAAGCGAAAAAAACTTCAGCGCTACCAGACGTCAATGCTATCGCTCGCTTGAACGCACCAACACATTTTTCTGGTTCCCCTAGGTAACTCAATACCCAACCCAACCTTGCAAAAGATACGGCTGATTTCTCGTTGAGAGACACGGCTTTTTTTGCCAGCTCCAGCGCCGGATAGAGGTTCTCATCTGAATCGGACCAAGCAAAAACATGCATCGCTGTCCGACAATAGGACTGGTAAGCATATGCGGCGGCATAATTTGGGTCGAGATCAGTTGCCAGCTCAAAACATGACAACGCCCTGGCCATACTATCAGGCGTATATCGATAATATTCAGATCGGCCCCGCAAACATTGGTCATATGCTTTGACGTTTTGGGTTTCGTGTCGCTCTATCGAAGCGGTCAAATGCAGCTTTAGTGAAGTTATCACGGCCAAACAAAGCTCATCTTGCAGATCGAATATTTCATCGCCAGAGGCAGTAAAACGATCGCTCCACAGCCTCAATCCCGAACTGATCTCTACAAGGTGCGCATTAACGCGAATTTTGTTGCCTTGGCGTCGAACCGACCCCTCCAGCAAATGCGTCACACCCAGCTCTTTGTTCAAGGAGTTTCGATCAATCGTCTCCGATTTGATTGCAAAAGACGTGTTGCGTGTAGCGACATTCAAACCCGATGTTAGCGAAAGATCGGTGATTAGGTCCTCGGTTAACCCATCCGAGAAATAACTTTCATCTACATGATTACCAATAGTTTCGAAGGGGACGACAACCAAAGAAGGACCGGAGTTTGGCGCCGGTTTTGCCGGAAGATGGCCTGTCTCGACCAGTACTTTGGCGATAAAACGAAAACCTTTTGAGTGGATTGTCTGGAT
Source organism: Ahrensia sp. (assembly GCA_024639025.1). GTDB lineage: Bacteria > Pseudomonadota > Alphaproteobacteria > Rhizobiales > Rhizobiaceae > Ahrensia. The sequence continues at coordinate 1,700 of JAHEJF010000051.1, forward strand.
AAACCGGCGCGGCGTAGCAGTGTCACCAAGCACAAGTCGCGCAGATTTGATAGCCGCCGATACCGCCCAATCTGATACGTTTCGTCCCTGCCATACATCTTCAAGAAGCGAATCCCGAGACACAACAATATGCCTATTTTCAATCAAATACTCGATCACGCTAAAGGTCAGTGGCTCGACCGAAACGATTGAGCCATTTTGTGAAAGCTCATAGTTTTCCGAGTTCAGTACCCATTCCTCAAACGTGTAAATCATCGCCATTCGACGCGGATTGCGTGCCTCCCTCCAAAAACCCTCCAATTTCCTCCTTTCAAAGTCAAGCGTTGGGAAACGGTCGGCCTAGGCTTCTAAGAAGGAAAAAGCTGCATCACAAAGGGAGAATTGTTTGGTGATTGGTTCGAAAATCATAGCGCTTGAAGAACACTACTTGCCCGACTTTCTCACGAGCTATTGGGAACCAACAGTCATGGGTATGGCGCCCGGTTTATACAAGCATATCAAATCTAGGCTGCTGCATCCCCAGGTACAAAGGTCACAAATTATGGCTTCGGCCGGAATTGACCACATGGTGCTATCGGTTGCTGGGCCAGGTGTTCAGGCTGAAACTGATCACAATAAGGCAATCGTTTTAGCAAAACGCGCTAATGATGAATTGGGGGTGATGATAAGCGAAGATACTGACCGATATTCAGGGTTCGCACATCTGCCGATGCAATCACCACACAACGCGTCCGCCGAATTGCGGCGATGCGTAGAGGACCTTGGATTCGTTGGTGCAATGGTCAATGGGCACACCCACGGCGTCTATTTGGATGATCATGCTTACGATGTCTTTTGGGAAACAGTGAGCGAATTGGGCGTGCCTGTTTATATTCACCCGACTGATCCGCCCGAGAAATACTTCGCGCTTCGGGATCAACCTATGCTGAGGCGCCCCGCTTGGGAGTGGACAGTAGAAACGGCAACGCACGCGCTCCGACTTGTGTTAAACGGCGTATTCGACCGGCACCCAAATGCCAACATCATTCTTGGTCACATGGGCGAAACAATACCATATTTACTGTGGCGCTTTGACAGCCGCGCCAAATTTCTTCGGCTGCCGGACGACACGTCTCCATTGCCATCTGAAATCATCCGTCGAAACGTCTTCATCACTATCTCTGGCTCACTAGACCATGCGCCGCTTAATTGCGCAATCGAAGCGGTAGGCGCAGACAGGATCATGTTCGCCGCTGATTATCCATTTGAAGAGCCCGAAGAAGCGACAGAGTTTATTCGTTCGGTAGAACTTTCGCAGAGTCAACGCGAAGGAATTATGTCGGGCAACGCTGTAAAATTACTTGGACTCGACACACTCGGCGCATAGCCGGAAATAGCGCGGCGTGACCGCGCCAATAGGAGGAAACTATGAAACTAACTATTAAATCAGTACTTCTTGCTGCAGTTGCGAGTACAGCGATGCTCACCACTCCGGCTGTCATGGCCGCGGATTTCGTCATGAAAATTTCGTCACCTGCTCCCAAGACGGATGTCGATGGGCTATCGGCTTGGTTCGACGCATTTGAAGCTGGTGTTGAAAAACGATCCGAGGGTCGCATCGATGTCCAACTTTTTCCAGCCAGTCAGCTAGGCCCGATACCCGCGACAGTTGAAGGTGTAGCCATGGGAACAATCGAAATGACTGTTCCAATCATCGGCTTCCTCTCGTCAGTTGATCCGCGTTTTCAGGTATTGGACGCGGCGGGTGTGTTTGAAGACGAACTGCACGTGATGCGTACAATGTCGGATCCAGCTGTTAAAGAAATGATTTCCGATTTCGGTTCTAGGGCCAATGTTGAGCCCCTTTTCGTTTTGGCAAATGGTCGCAGCGTTGTGATCGCAAAAGACCGGGTTGAAAACAGCGAAGACTTTCGCGGTCTAAAAATGCGAACAGGCGGCGCAAGCCCACTGGTCAATGAGCCAATGTCAGCACTTGGGGCTGCGCCTGTGGCAATGCCACTTGGTGAAGTCTTGCCTGGTATTCAGACAGGTACAATTGATGCCGCAACGCTGGGATTGGCCGTGCTGGTTGGTTTCAAGTTCGCTGATGTTGCGAGCGAGGCAACTTATATGCCTGGTAACTTCATCATGGTCGGTGGATTGGTGAACAAGGATTTTCTCGCATCAATCGGCCCTGAACTTGAAGCAATTGTGCGCGAAGAAGCAGAAGCCGCTAAAGTTGCTTATGCTGATCGACTTCGCAACGGCATCGAAACACTTGAAGGCGTATGGGCCAAGCAAGGTGGATCGCTGACCACGATGTCAGATGCCGATGCTAAAGCCGTATCAGAGATTATCACTCCGGTTGTTGCCAATATTGTTGGTGCCAACGAGCAAATGACGTCAGACTTCGCAGTTCTGACCGAAGCTGCCGAGCGGAACAAATAAGCTGTAAGGCCTTCAAAATTAGGTGTGTTGCCAAATGAAAATATTGAAAACATTTTTAGGCCTGGGCCTAATCGCGATGGTGCTGCTCAGTGTTAGCAATGTTGCAGGCCGCTATGTTTTCGATAGTGCCATTTTATGGGCGGATGAGGCAGTGGTCTTCGCGATGATAGTCCTCGTCTGGTTGGGCGGCATTGTCTGCGCCTGGGAGAGCAGTGAGTTGAGAATGGCTTTGCTCGTTGATGCTTTGTCAACGCGCTTGTCTCACTGGGTCAAATTGGGTCAGCATTTAATTGTTGCTGTTGCATGCGCGTATGCAGCTTGGCTGTCCTTCGGATTTGTAGCCAAGGTCTATCGCTTTGGCATGACCGCAGAAGCAACAGGCATTCCAGTTTGGACCGTCCATGTCTCAATTACAGTCAGCCTCATTTTTATTGCATTGATTGCCCTGTGGCATGCATTCAAGCTGGCAGGCACTAACAAAAATGCTTCCAAACCCATTGAGCCAGGTTCAGGAGATCGGTCGTGACCGCAACTCTTGTTCTACTACCCTTACTGATGTTGGTGGCGGGATTACCAATCTTCGTGATCCTGATGACCACATCGATTGTGGTTCTTGCCGTTTTCATGGGCATACCCTTGGCGGCAGTGCATCAAAATCTATTTGGCTCGCTCAATAGTATTGGATTGTTGGCCATACCCTACTTTATCTTTGCGGGCGATCTGATGGCGCGTGGAACGATCTCTGTTCGCCTCGTCGATTTTGTCCGCTCATTGGCTGGCGGTATGCCCGGTTCGCTTGGCGTGACAACTGTCGGGACTGCTACGGTATTTGGTGCTATTTCTGGATCCAGTGCTGCTGCAGTCGCGTCAGTTGGGCGCGTATTGTACCCAGCAATGACCAATGATGGATACCCAAGACCGCTGTCTGCTGGGATGGTCACGTCGGTAAGTGCGATTGGCATTGTAATTCCACCCTCGATCCCAATGATCGTCTACGGCGCATCATCTGAAACGTCGATCCCTCGCTTGTATGCCGCTGGTGTGTTTCCGGGACTGCTATTGGCTCTGTGTCTCGCAGCTTTTGTAATGTTCCATGCCAACCGGAACAAATATGGATCTTCAAACGGGTTCAGCATTGCGAACGTTCGCAATACCAGCGCAAAGGCCGCTTGGGCACTTGGTGCGCCGATAATCGTTCTGGGCGGCATTTATGGCGGCATATTTTCTCCAACAGAGGCTGCCGCTATTGCGTGCGTCTATGCCATCATCGTCACTCGGTTCATTCTGCGTGAACTCTCATGGATTGATATTCTCGATTCCGCAAAAGCATCGGTGATATTTTCATCCCAAATCCTGATGGTTGTCGCTGCCGCCGGACTGTTTTCATGGATTTTGGCCGTCAACCAAGTTCCACTTGCGATGTCACAATGGTTTACCGAAAATGACGTTGCCGCTTGGCAATTTCTGCTGGCAGTCAATTTGATCCTGCTGATTTGGGGCTGCTTCATGGATCCAATCTCGGCCATCCTGCTGTTAACCCCGGTGCTGGTTCCAATTGTAGATGCACTTGAAATCGACAAGGTTCACTTTGGGATCATCATGACGATCAACCTTGCAGTCGGGCTATTCACACCTCCTTTCGGAATAAATATTTTCGTGGCGCAATCAGCGCTCAACATTGGAACCGCCGATATTTACCGCGGCGTATTTCCATTTCTGGTGATATTTCTAGCGGTATTAGCCACCATCACCTTCATCCCAGCAATTTCACTTTTAAGCGCTGAAACATTCATGTTCGTTGACTGAAGTCGGCGGTTCTTGTCGAAAGGTGCCAAATGCCTGCTATTGAACCCAAAGATAAATCGCTGACAAAACTACAGGGCCTGCACCTTTGGCACGCACCAATGTCCAGCTGCTCACAACGTGTACGCATTATCTTGGCAGAGGTGAATCGAAGCTATAACAGCCATCTGATCGATCTCGAAAAGAACGAGCACACCACCCAAGCCTATCAGAACATTCATCCGAAGGGTGTGGTCCCTGCCTTTGTCGATGACGGCACATTGATTATCGAATCCATCGACATCATCAAACACATTGCGCGTAGCAACGGGTTCTCACTTGGGTCCGATCCTGACGGTCTTCTTGCGAGTGCGGACGCGGCGCAGGCAGATTTGAAGCTTTTAACCTATGAATTTCTCTTCCGAGCTAAACCGAGGCCTGTCGAAGTGAATGCAGCCTTTGAGCGGGACCACCAGAACGCTTGGTTAAAGCAGTTTAGAAGTGATTTCGCAAAAGGCTTTCCAAAAGAACGAATAGATGGAGCTGTCAGTCGCACGTTTGAAGGATTTCAACTCTTGGACAAAGGACTGGCGGATGGACGGCCATATCTTAGTGGTCAAGAATTTTCTTTGTCAGATATTGCGTGGATGCCGAACATTCACAGGATGAAACTGATGGGTTGGCCTTTCGAGTTGACCCCTAACCTTCGCAACTGGTTTGCTCATATTTCGCACCGTTCCAGTTATCAGACTGCTTTACTTGAATGGCAAAATTCCAACGCCACGAAAACATTTGAAAAATACACTGAGCAGCGTCGCGCAATGGGAACCGATGTTGCAAATTTCGGCCCATTGTCGGGAGGCGTCGTATCGCCCGGCAGAGTTCCACTTAAGCAGTAAGACGGGTACGGGAACTTGCTGCCCCAAGCTGCAAACTGCAATCTGAACATCAGTCTAGAAGCAAAAAGTCCGCTCAGCTAACGCTCAATCACACCGCAGCGAATATCCGTTCTGAGCTCAGAGCTGTCGTTCAAAGGTAACTTCAACGAGTGTCTGCTTTCGGCCCAAAGCTGCCGTTCGATCGAAATGCATCGAAGGTCTGCTTCGAGCCCAAAGCGGACTTTACTGCCTTTGCAGTTGGCTGTCATATCGCTGATTCAATCGTTCGTGAAAACATGCGATTCCCTTAATACCAACGGACATGCAAGTCGAACTTGCTGTTGAGCGATTTCTTTGCCGTTCAATAGGATTTCGGCGCACCATTGCCCCATCTCACGATGAGGCAAAAGCACGGTTGAAAGTGCTGGGGAAAGGTGTTGTGCGATCTCCTGATCGTCGTAGCCCATCACGGCTACAGTCTCGCCAACCACTTCGCCGAGTTCTTTTAGGGCTTCAAAGCAGCCCACCGCCATAAGGTCGTTGGCACAGAAAATCGCTGTGGGTTTGGTACGCCCACTCATCAGCGCCAGCGTTGCCTCTCTACCCCCACTTGGCAAGAAATTGCCCTCAGCAATCAATGAGGGGTCAACAGGAAAACCAGCAGCACGTAATGCACGCTCATATCCCTCCATTCTTTGGTCCGATGCTTCCATCCACTGCTCGCCTGATATGAAAGCTATCTTTTGATGACCTGCAGCGATCAATGCTTCAGTTGCAGCTTCTCCTCCACGCCTCTCAGCTGGTACAATCGAAGCAGATGAGCCGTCATCGCTATAACAGTTCAACAGTACCGAGCGGTGTCTGACCAGGGCGTCTGGTACCGACACTTTTCGTGTCAGGATTGAACCATAGATAACGCCGAGAACACGATCTGCTGCCCACTTTCTTAGTACAGCGGCTTCATAGTCGGCATTACCGCCAGTCATAACAATTTCGACAACTACATTCTGTTTCCAAGCGTATTCCTGCACGCCCTCTATTGAAATGGCGGCAAACGGGCTGGTGGCTATCTCATCAAACATCAGGCCAATAACACCGTTGCCTGTCTGCTTAGGTGGTCGGCCCGCAGTTCGCGGGCGATAGCCGAGCGCGTTTACTGCATCAAATACGCGTCTGCGGGTATCGGCGCTAATGCGCATGTCTTCGAGACCATTAAGAACAAAAGACACAGTTGATTGAGACACACCGGCCTTTACCGCCACATCCTTCATCGTTACACGTGCGGGCTGTGTATCTTTTTTCATTTTGGAGCCGCCCTCGCTTTGCGCTTGCATTTGCAAATAAATATTACTAATAATTTTAGCACAAGCTTTTTGGTACTCCAACTGCGGCTGTAGGTTGAAGATGAACAAGTTCGGCATTCAACGAAAACTTAGCCAGACTCAGGCAGCTCTAGTGTTGCTTGCACCGTTTCTCGCCGTTTACTTCCTGTTTCTAATTTACCCATTTTTCCGCGGGATTTGGATCAGCCTTCATGACTGGAATCTATTGGCTGTGGCATTTAATCCCGACGCGAAGGAGTTTGTCGGCTTACACAACTATAATCGCGTAATGTGGGGCAGGAATATTACCTGGGCGCCATTTGCTTCGCCTGCACTTCAGACCCTTGCGTTGTTAGTAGCTGCGGTTTCCATCTACATACATTCTACCGGGCGCCTTACGAGACAAGGTTTTCTGATTTTACTCCTGTCATCGGGTTTCGTCTTCTTTGTGTTTGGACTTCATCCCGGAGAGGGCGGCAGATGGTTCGATCGCCGTTTTTGGCCAACAGTCGCCCGTACAATTCAATTTGTT
>JAHEJF010000052.1 GCA_024639025.1 Ahrensia sp.
AGAACCAGACCTCGGTTACCACGGTGGCCGCTTCCGATCCGGACCTGCCGCCTGACACGCTGACCTATACGCTGGTTGGCGGCGCGGACCAGGCCCTGTTCTCGATCACGGCCGGTGGCGTTCTGACCTTCAACACCGCGCCGGACTTTGAAACGCCGGGCGATGCAGACCTTGATGGTGTCTATGAAGTGACGGTGCAGGTGGATGATGGCAATGGCGGCATCGACACTCAGTTGTTGCTGATCGTAGTCGATGCACAGGGTGGAGGCGTCAATGATCCAGGTGGTGGAGATGGACCACCCGATGTTTCGGACCCAGAACCACTTCCAGAGCTTGATCCTGAACTAGAAATTGATCCTCCTGTGCCAGGTGAAGAACCAGTGAGTGACGACTTTGAAGTGGAAGAAGTGATCGAACCGGCCCCTCCGGGTGACGAGGAGCCAAAACCCGACGAAAAACCTGCACAAACAGACAATCGGAAACCTGCGACAGATCCTGAAGAAACCATGGTGGCGTTGGCAGAGATATCTCCACCGTCTGCCGGAGTCGGTGGTGGCGTTCCTGATTTGCAAACGACCATTACGGATGAGCCGGGTACTCCCCGAATTGAGCTTGATCTCAACAATTTGAACCAAACAGCATTGTGGGAAGCTCTAGACAGAACTGCTGCTGATATGGACAAGAAGGCAGAGTTACTTGGGCTCGAATTGCATGAAGTGGTTGTCGGATCGGGAAGTGCGCTGACCGCAGGATTTGTTGCGTGGATACTGCGGGGCAGTGCTCTGGCAAGCTCGCTCTTGGCAACGCTGCCAGCCTGGCAGCGCTTTGACCCCATCGTGATCTTTATAACACGCGATACAGGTGAGACGGAGCTTGATCAGATAGAGGAAAAGCTCGGTGCCAAACTCGTCGCCTCCGTGCAGGCCTTGCGTCAACAAGGAGCGGTTGCTGTCCCATGTTGAAAAAAATATCCCCAATCATTCGACTGACTGTGGGCGTTACAGCATTGACCCTCAGCATAGCGCTGGCTGCAGAGTTTTTTGGCCTGTTTCCAGATGTCATGAAGGAAAAACTGCACGCACGATCCCGCGTCGCGGAAGCACTGACAATTCAGATTTCAACTGCAGCGGCAAGGGACGACAAGGAAGCAATTGAACAGACCATTGCAGCTGTGGTGACTCGTGATCCATCAATTTTGTCTGTTGCGGTCCGACGCAGCAATGGCTCCTTGCTTGTGGGCACAGATGATCACTCCGATGTTTGGCAAGAACCTGAAAACGGTGTCTCCACGCCATCCAGCGTTCAAGTTCCACTATTTGACGGCGAGCGATACTGGGGCCGGGTCGAGATCGCATTTTCCGAACTTGATCCTGCATATTCGGCGATCGGATTTTCCAGCAACACGCTCAAGCTATTTGCGTTCTTTGGATTCTTCGGACTGGCTCTCTATTATATTTTGTTGAAACGCTCACTGCGTCAGTTGGACCCCGGCAAGGTGGTGCCTGCAAGAGTACAGGCTGCTTTTGACACGCTGGACGAGGGAGTCGTGATTATTGATGAAAAGGAGCAGATACTGCTCATAAATCAATCGATGTCAGACCTATTTGGAAAAGTTCCCGAGCAAGTGGTTGGTGAGCGTTTGAGTGAATTTCAATGGCGGCATTGGGAGAAGGATGCAGCCAATGTTGGCTTCCCGTGGCGAACGGCAATTACCGAGAAGAAGACGTCCGTACTGATTCCAATGGGTATTCGCATGCCGGACAGTCGAATCAAGAGCTTCAATGTCAATGCATCTTGCATCATTGACGAGGGTGGAAAAACCAGTGGAGCAATTGTCACCTTCAGCGATGTGACCATTCTTGAAAAGCAAAATGCCGACTTGGAAATGGCGGTGAAGAAACTCATCGTGGCCGAGGAAGATCTGGTACAGCAGAACCTGGAACTCCAGTATCTTGCAAACCACGATCCAATGACGGGTTGTCTGAACCGCCGAAACTTGTTTGCGCAATTCAAGCATTTGATGGGCAGTGCTGTTACCGGGAATAGTGGCCTGGCCTGCCTGATGGTGGATATCGATAATTTCAAGAGCATAAATGATCGCTACGGCCATGCGGTCGGAGATGATGTTATTGTTGGTGTCGCTAAGACACTTTCGTCGTGCTGTCGGAGCGAGGACTTGATCGGTAGATACGGAGGTGAGGAGTTTTGTGTTGTTCTGGAGGGGCTGGATCATCAGCAAGCCGAAGCGTTTGCAGAAAAGCTAAGGATCAGTGTCCTTGAAAAATCACATACCTGGCTGCAGCAAGGCAACACAGTGTCCGTCAGTATAGGTGTATCAGCAATTGAAGACGGCGCTGAGTCTCCCGATGAACTGGTAAATCAAGCCGATATGGCCCTTTATGAAGCCAAGACAGCAGGACGTAATTGTGTTGTCGGCTGGCATGCAATGCAGGATCAGCCCGATGCGCAAGCCAAGAAATCGGCTGCTTCCAAAAAGGCCAGAAACAAAGACCGCGTGAAGACAACGGAGCCTCCGCTAACCCTCGGCGAATCGCCTTACCAATTTGGAGCGCTCGAGAGGCCCCAGACCAATCCTGTACCTAACTTGGATCCGCTTACCGGACTGCCGACAATGGCAATCTTTGAGGACCGGCTCAGCCACGCCATTCTACGCGCCGAGCGAGAGAACCAGAATGTGGCGGTTTTGAGTATTTCGGTGGACACTGCAGACCAGGTTGCCGAAGCGTTTGGAGCGCGGGAAGCGGAGCAAATTGTTAAGAGAGCGAGTGAAGTTCTGTCAAAACTGCTTCGCCGCACAGACACCATTTCGCTGCTGGGTGGGCGCGATCGGATAATTTCGTTTTCGAGATCAGGCACAAGCCGCTTTCTGGTTGAAATTTCGCAGCTCGACGATATCGCTTCGGTGACCTGGATCGTTAAAAGGATTCTGGACTATTTTTCAGAACCTTGTGAAGTTGATGGAATTAAACACCTACTGAAATGCACAATCGGAGTAGGAACTTACCCGGATGATGGTGCCGACTGCCATACGCTTATTCGCCATGCTAATTTGGCACAAGCGCGCGCACTGAAGGAGAACGGTATCAATAGTTTCCGATTCTTCTCCAAAGATATGGGGGAATCGGTAAAAGAGCTGCTCCGCCTCGAAGCACGTACACGCGATGCGCTGGAAGCCAGTGAATTCTCACTGCATTATCAACCGATCATCCGTCTCGACACGGGCCAGGTCGCCGCAGCTGAAGCGTTGCTTCGTTGCAGCAATCAACAGCTCAAGGACGTACCCATTCAAATGTTGATCAACGTTGCCGAGCAGACCGGGCTCATGAACAAACTGGGCGACTGGATCGTTCAGACCGCCACCGCGCAGATGCAGAAATGGGCGCATGACGGCATCAATCTTCCAATGTTGTCTATCAATATTTCTGGCAAGCAGATTGGGAATCCAGAAGTAACAAGCAAGCTGGCAGACCAGATATTGGAGAGCGGCTGCAAGCCCTCTTCAATTCAACTTGAGATAACTGAGACGGCGTATATGAGGGATATTGAGGTTGCCGGAAATACTTTGAAGAACCTGCAAAAAATAGGTGTGCAGATTGCGCTCGACGATTTTGGAACCGGTCATTCATCACTGTCCTACATTCAGAAACTGAGCCCCGACGCCATAAAAATTGATCGCAGTTTCGTTGACGGTATCAATGTGAGCCATGCAAATGAAGCGATGGTTGCCGCGGTCATTGAAATGTCCACTCGGCTTGGTCTCCGTGTTGTTGCCGAAGGTGTTGAATCCGAGGATCAGATCGCGGTTCTGCAAGAGCTCAGTTGCTCCGAAATTCAAGGTTACTACATATCTCCACCCATGCCGTCGGATGTCTTTGTCGACTGGTTAAGGTTATTTCAGGGAGAAACGAGTCCGTCTCAAACTGCACAAAAGACAAAAGCTGGCAGAGCATAATCGTCCAGCCTACGAGCTGGCCACCGCGCCAATGCGGGTCGAACGAGATTTGAACCAGCGAGCCAGGAAACTACTTACGGACTCATTGCATCACGAAAAATCGCTAGAAAACGCTTTCTCGAACCAGTACTTTCGCAATCTGGCGCCAGAACTTCATCGCGATGCTTTGTCCCTTACCGTTCAACAAGACCGAGCCACGGATAACTTGTTGGGGATCATGAATCGCCTCGGTGGGTTTAAATTCTATTTGGAATTGTGGGGATACAGGCGCGGCATTGTTGTCAGACATGCTTGTTAGCGCTATGGGGCCACCGCTTTGTTCAAGAAGTTCATCTATCTCAATTGTCGTGCTGCTGGCTACCGATGTATTTGTCAGCCTGACTTCAAATTTCGGCCTGGATAGGTCTTCGGGAACAAATACTCCAGTAGCACCAGATCGAAGTCTGTCGATTTGGTCGTCTCTGATATAGCCTCTTGCAATATGTTCGGATTGACTGGAAATCAGCGCAATAAGTGTATTGTTACCCAGCCAGCGTCCTGCGTGAAGGTTCTCTTCCAATTGAACCACACGACCAGAGACAGGTGTGCGAACCACAAGCTCGCTGTCCATTTGCTCAAGTCCAGACAGTTGTCCTGACCGAGAGAAGAACTCGCGCTGAAGCACAATATTCTCGGCTCTAACAGATTTGTCAGCTGCGCTCTGGACCAACTGCAGCTTGATCTTTGCCACCTCTATACGTGCAGCTTCAATCTGGCTTTGAAGTCGCGGTACCTCCATAATCATTATTGGGTCGCCTGCCTCGACGAACTGACCTCGCTGCGCAATCAAACTGACAATCTTTGCCGGACGAGGTGGGTAGACCTGAGCGAGATCAGACGGCTGCAACACAGCCGGCAAGCGTAGGGTCGTCGACCAGGGTGCTAAGAAACCAGCAACAATCAGTGTGACAATTGCGACGGAGAATAGGGCCCGCTTGGCAGAAAAATGAGTACGGACAATTGTGGTCCACTCACGAATTTCTTGAAAAAGAGGTGACAATAGCAAAAGCCAGATTTCCAAAGCGAATAACAAGATTCCTAAGGCCTTGAACGTGTATTGGTATACGACAAACACAATCGCAGTGAATATAACCAGCCGGTAAATCCACGTACCTAAGGCATAGCAAATGAAGAAGGTGGCCGTTCGCTTTGTAAGGTTTTCTGGAGCCTGAATGCCATGTGCAAACAATAATTGGCGCACAAACCATCGTGTATATGCAAATGAACGGGATTGCAGATTTTCCGCTCCGCCAATGTCCGATAGAATGTAGTAGCCATCGAACTTCATGAATGGATTTAGGTTGATGCCGATACTTATTATCCAGCTTGTTGTCGCCAATACAAGGACGCTGTCCCGCACCAGACCAGGCTCCAGGAAAGCCCAAGTAAAGGTCGCCAAGCTCGCGACAAGCAATTCTGCAATAATGCCCGCGCTGCTAACAAGGATGCGTTGTTTGCGGCTGGACAATCGCCAAGTGTCGCTAATGTCCGTGTAAAAAACCGGAACAAATACCATGAACGCTATGCCCATGGTCGCAACGCGGCATCCCACTTTGGTCGCTGCATAAGCGTGGCCAAATTCATGCACAAGCTTGACAAAAAGCAACGCGATCAAAAAGCCAATAGTGCTTTGCAAACTAAAAAGCTCTGACAGAGCTTGAGTAAAGGCGGGCAGCTCTCTGCTGACCAGATAGAGGCCCGTCAGGCCGAAGAAGAATATTAGCCAAAGCCCAATTGGGGAATAGATGGGTTTTACAAAGGGTTCTGTCGCAGCAAGAAAACGGGATGGTTTGATCAACGGTACTCTGAAAAACAAATGCCCACGAATAAGCTTGCCTATCAAAGGCTTCCTGGCAGCTTCTGCTTTCTGGTCCAATTGTCGCCAATTGTTTTGCTGATGGGTTTGAAGCAGGCAGGCTTCGTTCAAAAAGTTATAGAGTTTTGCGACATCTTGTTCTTCAATGCTCAAATTGAGCATCGATTTGGCACTGGCTATCAGTTCATCGGCAGTCATTCCACCCTGCCATAGTGACATCAGGCGCCGGGTTTGAGCGTTAACACGAAAATACCGGTGCTGAAGTGGATCATATATGGTCCATTCTTGCCCATGAGAGGCGCGCACATCGCTGGGAAAAAACTGAATATCTTGCCTCAATCCTGGAATTTCGATCTTTTCCATGATTGCTACCATCCCAACCACTGTCGGACAGAAGTCAAAGGTCGGCGGAACAGATACATGAACAGTGGTACGGTCTTGCCATAGAGCTGTGCTGAGCCCTGGATACCCAATCTCGGTATTGCCCCACCATCATCTGCCAGCCTTGCAGTTATCGCATATGCAAGGCTGCCATCAGCGATCGGCGCTGCACGGTAATTGGCATATTCAACCACTGCATCGCGAGGCACCAATGGATCGGAATCAAGGAACAATTTGACCTTGGCTCCTTCTTCCAAAAGAATTGAATCGCTGACATGAAGATTGATCCTCACCATTACCTTTTCCGGATCGGCAATAGACATGAGTTGCTCACCGATACTGACCGGTTTCCCCAACAGAGATTGCCGTTCAGCGAACACAGCCACGCCAGAACGGTCTGAACGCATTACCGTTTCTTCAGACTGGTCTTTTGCCAGCTTGAGTTGAGCTTCTTTCAGCGACAATTCTGCTATTGCAAGCCCCAGTTCCTGTCGGCCTTGCTCACCCTCGAATGCCATCTGGTTGGCCTTTTTCAGTTTCGCCCTGCTGACCTCAACTTCGTTTCGAGCGATCTCCAACCGGTTTTTGAGCAACGTGTCAGAGAAGCGCAGGACAGGTTGTCCCTCATTCACTGGCTGACCCGGTTCAACTAGAACATCTTCTATGACGCCCTCCAGCGGGGAGGTGATTATCAAGGGTTGTTGAGCCACGACCTCGAAAGGCGCAAGGGACTTCATGGAGACTGGAAATGCCATCAAGGCACATGCCAATGCGAACGCCGCCAGAAATGCTTTCCTTGATTTCCACAGCGGCTTCTTATGTGGCATGCTAAATTTGGCAGCCAATATCTGGAACGCCAATGAGTAGCTGATTGAAGCGCTGATTTGGTTGGCGATGATCCTGTTATGCTCTTGCCATGCCATTTCACGTGCGAGCAACATGCCACCCAGCGCGAATCCTTCAACGGTTTTGAAGGGAACCCACATCAGGTACCTAAATGGATAGTTCGCAATCGACGATGTTGGCACCTTGGATGCTGAAACTGTCGAAAACTCGTGCAGCGAATCCAGGCGTTCCGAAATTCCCAGTTCACCCACAATTCTTTCAATCTCATCGATGAAGGGAACTGTACGGTTGACGTTTGGCAGCCCGGACACGGCTTCGATCTTAGGTTTTTCAGTTCTCGAGAAGACAAATACTTGCCGGGCGCCCGTTAATTTGCCCACTTCATTGGCGATAGCCAGCCGCACTTGTTCAATTGTATTGGCATCACGAAGTTGGGTATGAAAGTCCAGAAGCAAGCTCAGCCCTGAATCCTCCTCATCACCGGGCGCGCCTTTTGTGCTTACGCTTGCTCGATTGACACTCGGAGGTCTCAACGGCTTGGTCGGGGGCTTTGTCCTTGCACCCGAGTGTTTTCCAAAACCAAGCGTTGGTGACGGCGCTGACATCAGAAACTTGCTGTCCCGCTCATTCCGGGCATCACTGTCGAGACCGACTTGGAGAAAGCTGCGAAGACCTTGATCGTCTGGCTAACGGCGTCAACTGTGGCGCCCGTTCGCTTGACAATACCGAGATGCTGTTCCCGCGTTTCGTCAACCACGAAACCAAATTTGGTGCCCGGTTTGATCTTTTTCAGCCATGTTGAAGGCACGATCAGTTCGATCTCTGGGGCCCTTGAATCGACAATGGAAATCAGGGGTGATCCAGCGGCCGGCATTTCGAATTTGTGAACGCTCAATTTGGAAACACGCCCATCAAACGGTGCTACAATCCGGCATCCTTCAAGCCGCGCTTCTATGGAATCCACTTGTGCCTTTGCGCGATCGGCTTGGGCGCGAGCTGTTTCAAGCTCCTGCCTGTTGCCTGCGTTTTGCTTGAACAAATATTCTGCGCTTTGGAATGTAATCAGCTTCTCGCGGTGGGTTGCCTTTGCAGCGGACAGCTCGGCTTCTTCAGGCCGACAATCAAGCTCCACAAGCACATCCCCTTTCTTAAACTGCTGGCCCTCACGAAATCCGATGTAGTTTATCGGGGCAACGATCCGCGTTGCGAGCGTAGCTTCCAGCGAAGCGCGCACAATGCCCCTTATCGGAATTTCAAAAGATGATTCTTGGCTGAATGTGGATGACACGGTTGCCAACGAAATTAATGTTGCGGCGACCAGACTCTCGACGATCCTGTTCATGTTCGAACCTCACAGTTCTTATTTGAGCAGGTCTTCTGAACACGCGATGCGGTCGTTCCCGAACCTTGCTTTTTTTGAGTTTGGGAGAGCTGATTCCAATCTTGTGACAAAACGCTTGCGATCTCAGAGATTGTTGCCCCGGGGTGGATCAAGACGATGGGATCCGCACCGATACTTGCAAACAGACCTGCGTAGGCAGCCTGATATTGAGCATAAGCCAGATCATATTTGACCTCTGCAAC
>JAHEJF010000526.1 GCA_024639025.1 Ahrensia sp.
GTCACCCACCAGTCTCTCGCCGCTTCGGAAATGCCTTGCGCCTGTGCAGCACCGGCACTCAGCATGCAGGCAAGTGTGATGGTTCGGATGAAGTGCGCCGGATCGGTCATGATACCCCCAAATGCATTGAGCCCGGCAAAGCTATGAATGATTCTTTGGTGTTTGCAAGCAGGCAAAACGGACTAAACTCTGGACCAGAATTGCAGGTTTGTGGGAGGCTTGTCGGCTGTGCGCAGCCACTAATGCAAGAAACCAGCGCGATAATCCGCGATGGTCCAGATCAGATCTAACCTACAATGACGGTTGATATGATTCCGGAACATAATGGAATCCGTCGCCACGTGTGACGACATAACCGACAGCCGGGAATGGCATGTGATAGCCGATAAACGGAATCTTGTCGGCGCTTTGGCTTGCCTCCCGCGATGGAAGCGGCAGGAAGATCGACAAGGAACTTTGGCGCGAAATATTTCTCAATGGCTCGATCATATTGCTCATCGGTTCATTTCTGATCGACTGGTTGCCCTGCTTGAATCCGCATTTGCGGTGGTGGAGCTCATACCGGCGTGGTCTGCATCACAGATTGCGATGTTCTAAGGGCTGAACGGTTCTCAGGCGCTTCAGTCTTCAACGGAAACGCTGGCGCCGATTTGGGCATTGATATTATCGGAAAAATCCGGGTGCTGCGATTCCATCAAAGACTGGCAGAGTCTAGCATCAATCCGATCGATTACCTCCGCTCCATTTCACTGAAAATTACCACCTCTGAAATTCGCAGCATGTGACACAGCGCACATCGGCGCTCAAAGGGCTGATCTAGAAAGAGTATGTTAATCATCCCGTCCGCGGATCGGTTCGGGTATTAAAGCCGGCCGTCGGCGCTCGAATTTGAAAGGAGGCTTCACATGGATGTGCATCGACCCCAGCGATCCATTGGTGAAGCAATAAGATTCTATCAGGAGATCAAGGTCGATCTTCGCGAGGCCATTGAAAGCGAAGATTCTGCTCTGATTGTTCAACTCGACAGGCAAGCAACCGATACATTTGACGAAATTCTTGGTTTGGAGCCGGTCAACAGCGCCGAAGCGGTCCAACTTGTCGAGTTCCTGTTGGATGCCATGACAGGATTACGTTTCAGCTCCACACTGCCTGATCTGATCAACGAGAAGATCCTTGATATTGTCGCCTCAGGATTTGGCGGCCTGCAGGGTGCCAAACGCTAAGCAAAAACTGTCCAGCGGCCAGTTTCCGGTTTTTTCGCCGAGAAAATCGGAATCTTGACCGAATTCCGCGACATAGCTCATTTCACACAGCCCTTTCAATCCCGACGCTGATCCCCTATATCGTCGCCACTATTGGAGCCGATATGCGAAACTCGCTCGACATTGCCAAAAAGCCAGAAGACACCCGCGTGGTCGTAGCCATGTCGGGCGGCGTAGATTCGTCGGTTGTCGCCGGCCTGTTGCACGGCGAGGGCTACGAAGTGATCGGAATCACGCTGCAGCTCTACGACCATGGCGAAGCGACGCGAAAAACCGGTTCGTGCTGCGCTGGCCAGGACATAGATGATGCGCGCCGTGTCTGCGACACGCTTGGCATTCCGCATTATGTTTTGGACTATGAAAGCAGGTTTCGCGATGCAGTGATCGATGTCTTTGCCGACAGTTACATCGCCGGTGAAACCCCGGTCCCCTGTATTTCGTGCAACCAAACCGTCAAATTCGCCGACCTGCTCAAAACCGCCAAGGACCTGGGTGCTGATTGTCTGGCCACCGGGCACTACATCAACTCGGTAGAATCGGGTAACCGCCGGGTTTTGACGCGTCCCGCTGATGCTGAACGCGATCAAAGCTACTTTCTGTTTGCCACCACGCAAGAGCAAGTCGATTTCATCCGTTTTCCGCTTGGCAATCTGACCAAGGATGAAACCCGCAAGCACGCAACCGACATGGGGCTGATTGTGGCGGATAAACCGGACAGCCAGGACATTTGCTTTGTGCCCAACGGCAAATATGCCGATGTGATTACCAAATTGCGGCCCAACGCGGCATTGGCTGGGGACATTGTGCACTTAGATGGCTCGGTATTGGGCAAACATGACGGTATTCTGCATTACACAATCGGACAGCGCCGAGGTTTGGGCGTTGCCTATGGAGATCCGCTTTACGTTGTCAAGATCGATGCGAAAAGCCGCCGGGTAATTGTCGGCCCGGCAGAGGCATTGCAAACTAGGGCGCTGGAATTGCGGGATGTCAATTGGCTTGGCGATATGCCCCTCGCTGAAATCCCGGAAAAGGGGTTGGAAATCCTTGTGCGAGTGCGCTCAACCCGGCCGCCCCGGCCAGCAATTA
>JAHEJF010000527.1 GCA_024639025.1 Ahrensia sp.
GTCGCGGTTGGCACGATCATTGCCAATTCACGCAACCAGCCAGCCAATCCGGCGCCTTACAACAATCACGTTGCTTTCTGCAGCGGCAAATACAAGACCTTTGACGTGAACACCAACACATTCATGTCCAATGCCGGATACCGCAAGCCCTGCATCTCACCGTATATGCAGTAGGTACGGGGGAGAGCTCTGATCTTTCCTCAATCAGAGCTCATCATTCCCCCGGATTCTATCCGGGGGAATGATCTTCACTTCTGAATTTACGCTGGGTAAACTGGGCTTGATCACCTTGCTCAATCCATGCAGGATAAATTGCCCGCGTATCCATTTACTGAGCCAAACCATGCGATCTCTTTCTACGTTCTCCCTGTTCGAATCACTTGATCCCGATCTGGACAAACGCTTTACAGCACGTTGCCAGCTTTCATCGGTCGGACCGAATGAACTCGTTGTGGATTTTGAGGACGAGAGCGACGATCTGTTTCTCATCATTTCTGGAAGTGTGCGGGTCATCTTGCGCATTTCCACAGGCCGCGAAGTCATTTTGGGCGAGTTCTCGGACGGCGAGTTTTTTGGCGAATTGTCGGCCATTGACGGCGAGACACGCTCCGCCAATGTCACGGCCATGGTCAACACCAAACTGATGCGCATGCCCCGGACACTGTTTCTGGAAATCTTGCATGATGTGCCGGCGGTTGCACTGGATCTGATGCAGTCCATGAGCCATCTCATCCGCGACCAGAACAAGCGCTTGGCAGAACACACATTTCTCGCCGCCAAATATCGGCTCTATTCTGAGCTTTTGCGGTTGTCGCGTCCGCGCAAGGGACACGAAGATCAGAGATCGATTACCCCGCCGCCCATTCAGCAAAGCCTTGCCGAGCGGATCGGCTGCCGCCGTGAAGTGGTCAGCCGCGAAATTGCCAAGCTGGAGCGGGAGAATATCGTTGAACGCACCAGGGGCGCCTTGATATTGAGTGATGTACGGACGCTCAATGCGCGCCTGTCAGAGGGCTGGAACGCCGGCGCAAACTAGCAGCACGATCTCAAGCCAGGCGGTGAAATTTATACGCCGCAATACAAAGGGGGCCCTCATGGGGTCAAAAGCCTTTCAGGATTGGACTGGGAACTTTAGCTGACGTGGCGCGAGCGCAAACAAAATTGCACCTCTGGTTGCAAAAAGTCATCGGTTATTCTTGCAATTGTCACAATTGGACTGTAGTTCTGCCGCTTCGATATTGACGGACTATTGAATTGCTTCGCCCAGACTACCGGACGCGCACGTTTAAGACTTCTTCGAAATTCGAATTAACCGGAGACTTAGACGTAACTCGTTTCTCCACGCGCAGACGATAGTGAGAAGGAATTCACATCATGACTACAGGCACAGTTAAATTTTACAACGACCAAAAAGGCTACGGCTTTATTGCACCTGACGACGGCTCAAAAGACGTTTTCGTGCATGCAACAGCACTTGAGCGTTCAGGCATGAGCGCTCTTGCTGAAGGTCAAAAAGTAAACTTTGAAACTGACGTTGACCAGCGTTCAGGCAAAACAGCTGTTTCCACAATCTCAGCTGCCTAAATGGCAAATCACGCCCCCTGAAATTGGGCGTTTATAAGATTTGGAACCGCTGCCTGATATTCAGGCGGCGGTTTTTTTATGCGCTTCGGGTTATTGATTTGGCGCGTCTCGGCTGCTTATTGCTGACAAGTCCGCCAGTTTCGGCGCTTAACTCAATCGAATTTTCACACATTTTTTTGCCAACGAATTCAGCCTCTTATAAAATAGTTACCGATAACACTTGACGAGAGTTACCGATAACGTATCATGATTAATCATTGCAGATCATGCGTTCACCTTCTGCAGTTGTTGGAACTTTAGAGACTGGTTTCAAAGCTTGATTCAAGGCCTTGATTGCAGGTGGTTGCCACTTGCGATGACGGTGACCTATTGCCTGCCGGGAGGAAAGATGTCGGAAGCTGAACCCATAATCACCATGCACGGCATCGTGAAGAGATTTGGTGGGGTGGTCGCCCTCAATGATGTCGATCTTGCCGCCTATCCGGGCGAAGTTCTGGCGATCGTTGGCGACAATGGTGCCGGCAAATCAACACTCATTAAAATCCTGACCGGCGTTTACCAACCCACCGAAGGGTCTATTCAGTTGGACGGAAAACCCTTTTCAATGAGCAGCCACTCCGATGCCATCGAAAACGGCATTGATGCTGTCTACCAGAACCTGGCGATTGCCGATCACCTGACACCAGCTGAAAACCTGTTTTTGGGCGCGGAGCTGACCAAAGACGTTTTCGGGTTCAAGGCGCTCGACAACAAGCAAATGAAGTTG
>JAHEJF010000528.1 GCA_024639025.1 Ahrensia sp.
GAATCCATATCAGTCGGCTCTGAGCGACCAACCATTTCCAGTTTCCGAAGTTCCCTGAGGCGTGCCTTCTCGTTGGTCGGCATGGAATAGTTCAAGCGTGCACCCTAAGTTCTTCCGACCCGTAGAGATCCAATCAAAATAACTGCTTTTGATGGGTTGATTCAGCACAGTACTCGCTTTTAGCGCGCACTTGTCACTGCTGAGAGGGATCTTTTGGTCTTGTCTTGGAAACTGAACATCTTGGCTGGGCCAAGGTACGACGGTGCATCATGCAACGGATCATGTCTTACAGATGCTCCATTTTCCAACGTTCAAGTTAAAAAGGGATAAACATATTACCTCCGGTAAGTGCTTGTCAGAATCACTAATATAGGAATATTATCCTTTCAATGGAGGATTCGTATGGGCAAACGAACACAACGCGGCCATGTCAGCACGGAGCAGGTACTCAAAAAACTATCCACGGGCCGTCAGGGCGCAATTCAGGTCCATGCGCAGGCCCGGATTAACAGTGATGAGTATCGTGCTGCGAGCGCCGTAAAAGACGCTATCGATGATTTGGCAGAACAACTGACCGGCGACGAGTCCTACTTTCATCTCAAGCCGCATTCCTCTGGCGGATGATTCAGTCAACTGTGCACTTGCTTTCGCGAGCACAGCTTGACGCAAGGTGAGATTTTTAAACTCGAGTCCATGGCTACGAATCCTTTCCTGATGCCATATCCTGGCGGCGGTCTTTACATGCCAAGGTTGAGATCGCCGCTTCTTTTTGTCTTCATCATTACCACTGCTTGATATTTGCCTGTGCATATATGGTCTGGGCAAATGACAAGCCAACGATGCTGCCGAGAGACTCAAATCAAGCAGCAAACAGCAAAATTTCACAAAATATTCATTCTGGACGGCTTGTTGCTCTGGTCTTTTTAAATCGATTAGATTAAGAGAGAGCAAGCGAAGTGAGCAGAGTGAAATCATGTCCAGCCAAATCATTCCAGTTGATCCATTTGACTACATCGTCTTCGGCGGCACCGGCGATCTGGCGGAGCGCAAATTGCTTCCAGCCCTGTATCATCGTCAAATGGACGGTCAATTGACCGAACCCACACGCATCATCGGTGCATCGCGTGCCAAACTGTCAAACGAGGATTACCGAAAGTTTGCACATAAAGCGCTCAAGGAGCACATCAAGGAAGATCTGGATAAGGAAGAGGTTGATAAATTCCTGACCAAGCTTTCCTATGTCTCGGTCGATGCGATGGCTGACAAGGGGTGGGATGAGCTTGCCGAAGAAATTGGACCCGACGAGGGCAAGAAACGCGCCTACTACCTGGCGGTCGGTCCCTCATTGTTTGGCGAAATCGCCACTAAACTCAGAGACAAGGCACTGATCACTAAGGAGACACGGATCATTGTGGAGAAGCCGATCGGTCGGGATCTGGAATCTGCAAAATTGCTTAATGATACGCTTGGCGAGGTGTTCGAGGAATATCAGACATTCCGTATCGATCACTATCTGGGCAAGGAAACCGTTCAAAACCTGATGGCATTGCGTTTTGCCAATGCCCTGTACGAACCATTGTGGAATTCCGCTCATATTGATCATGTGCAGATCACCGTTGGCGAGTCTGTCGGCCTCGAGGGCAGGGCAGGCTATTATGATCGCGCTGGCGCTTTGCGTGACATGGTCCAGAACCACATGCTGCAACTGCTTTGCCTCGTCGCCATGGAACCACCAGCGTCGATGGATGCCAACGCGGTGCGAGACGAGAAACTCAAAGTCTTGCGGAGCCTTGAACCCATTGTGGGCGAGGATGCAGCCAAATTGACGGTGCGCGGCCAGTATGGGCCAGGCGCATCAGATGGTGGCGCGGTAAAGGGATATCTCGAAGAGCTTGAAGCAGAGAGCGACACCGAGACCTTTGTTGCGATCAAAGCGGAAATCAGCAATTGGCGTTGGGCGGGCGTACCGTTTTATCTGCGCACCGGCAAGCGCCTTCCCCACCGCGTTTCAGAGATCGTGATTGCGTTCAAGGAGGTGCCGCACTCCATCTTTGGCAACAATGTTGGCGGGCTGCAGGCCAACAATCTGGTCATTCGGTTGCAGCCGGATGAGGGCGTAAAGCAATGGATCATGATCAAGGATCCAGGCCCGGGTGGCATGCGGTTCCGCCATGTGCCGCTCGACATGAGCTTTGCAGAAAGCTTCAATGTGCGTAATCCGGATGCTTATGAACGGCTGATCATGGATGTGATCCGCGGCAACCAGACCTTGTTCATGCGGCGTGACGAAGTGGAAGCTGCTTGGCACTGGATTGATCCGATCCTCAAATCATGGGCGGAAAACCAAC
>JAHEJF010000053.1 GCA_024639025.1 Ahrensia sp.
ATCAAAAACGGGTCGGTCAGAGACGGATCACCGAAGCCGAAAGCCCGGCTCAAATGAACGCCTGCACCTTCCATGGTGGGTTGCGCAGCGGATACTTGCTTGATGGGTCTGATAGACATCGGGTAAACTCCTTTGCGCCATAGTTAGGTGCAGAGCAGCGCATTTCAACGTATGCGTCAACTCTAGCCGTTCACGACAATTTGATTTATTCGAGCTCTATCGCTTCACATTGGATCGAGCGGTACGGCTGGGCTGTCTTTGAGCTCTTCCATCACAAATGAAGCCGAAACATCTGAGAGTGGCACAATGTCGATCAGCCGCTGATAAAATCGGTCATAGGCCTTCATGTCGCTGACCCGCACTTTGAGCATGTAATCAAGATCACCTGACATGCGGTAGGCTTCGACGATATGGGCGATCATGCTGACAGCCTGCCGGAACTTTGCCAGCCAATCTTTCTCATGCTGAGAGGTACGAACAAACACCAGCGCGGTCAGGCCACATCCGATCTTCTCCGGATCGATCAAGGCAACATGACGCTTGATGACACCATGCTCCGTCAGAATCTTGATCCGCCGCCATACCGCGTTGCGCGACAGGTGAACCTTCTGGGCCAATTCATCCATGGAAGCATTGGCGTTGGTTTGTAATTGCGCAAGAATAGCGCGATCAAATTCGTCAAAATGCATCATATTGTAAACAATATCCCAAAATTACGCGATATTGCAAGAATATTGGGGCCCATTTTAGCAGAATCTGTGAGATGATTTCGTTATTACGATTTGAAAGGTATCATCATGACCCAGGCAATTGCACGACTGTTTAATGCACATCCCGAGACTGTCGGTGAATCCTATTTTGGCCATGCGCGCTTTGCATTCAGCTTCGCTGGCTTATTGATGCTCGCTGGAATGGCTGCTTTGGTTCACGCCATTTTACCGTTTCTGTTTGAGACAACTGCAAGCCGCATCATCACCAAGCTGCATACACGCATGCACAACCGCCACAGTCATTAATTCCAGGATCAAGCCATGTGTCGATGGGCTGCCTATGCCGGACCGCCGGTTTTCCTGGAGGAGATGATACTTTCACCAGCCCATTCGCTGATTGAGCAATCTCAAAGAGCAACTGAGGCCAAGACTGCCATTAATGGCGATGGATTTGGTCTCGCGTGGTATGGCGAGCGCAAAACACCAGGCCTGTATCGGGACATCCTTCCCGCCTGGGCAGACACCAATTTGCGCTCGCTGGCCTCGCAGATCCGCTCTGGTCTGTTCATGGCGCATGTGCGCGCATCAACCGGTGGTGGCACCAATCGGGACAATTGCCATCCTTTTGCCTATGAAAACTGGTCCTTCATGCATAATGGCCAGATTGCGCATTTTGATCAGCTTCGCCGCTCACTTGAATCCGCGCTGAGCGATCAACTCTATGCCTTGCGGCAGGGCGTCACCGATTCCGAACTGATGTTCCTTCTGGCAATCCAATATGGCCTCACCGATGACCCGGTTGCGGCTTTGCGAAAGGTCATGGCCTTCATAGTCGCGCAGGCAAGGGCAAGGGAATTGCAGCCATTGATCCGTTTCACAACCTGTCTGTCTGACGGCCGAAACATGCACGCCATCCGATTTGCCACCGACGCGCATCCGCCAAGTCTCTATTACGCAAAGTGCGGCAAGGACGGCAGCATTTGCCTGGTTTCAGAGCCGTTTGAACATCCCGAGCGCGACTGGACACCCGTGCCGCCCAATACATGGTTGCACATTGTTTCGGGCAACTTGACCTTGCAGGAATTCATGCCCGGGCAAGCCCATGCTGCGGCGTGATGATGGCTGTGTGATCGGGTCTAGAGCGTTTCAGTTATCAACTGAAACGCTGGCGCAGAATTGGGCATTGAAAATACTGGATGAATCCGGGTTCTACGATTCAATCAAAGACTGACAAAGTCTAGGTTTCGATTTCGGCCAGCGCCTCGACGACCAGTTCAGCAATCTTTGCTGCCACCTGCGCTTTTGACATTTCCGGCCAAACATCAATCTGTGCCTTGGAGATCAATGTGACGCGATTTCTGTCACCACCCATCACGCCGCCCGCGCCCCCAATGCCGGTATCGGGCGAAACATCATTGGCGACGATGTAGTCTGCGCCCTTTCGTTTCAGCTTGGATTTGGCATGTTCACGCAAGTTTTGTGTTTCTGCGGCAAATCCGATGACCAGGCGCGGCCGCTTGGAACTGTGCTTGCCAACCGAGACCAGAATGTCAGGGTTCTCGACCAGTGTCAGCGCATCGATTCCGCCCTCTTCTTTTTTGATTTTTTCCTCGGACTCGCCCTCTGTGCGGTAGTCAGCCACCGCAGCAACAAAAATGGCGGCGTCGGCGGGCAGTAATTGATGCACGACATCATGCATCTGACGAGCAGTCTCTACATTAATAACCGAAACACCGTCCGGATCTGCCAAATTGGTGGGACCGGCCACCAAGTGAACATCAGCGCCAAGATCAGCCAGCGCGGCTGCAAGCGCATGCCCCTGTTTGCCCGATGATCGATTGGCAATATAGCGCACCGGATCAATCGGTTCATGTGTCGGCCCGGAGGTGATGACAATCTTCTTGCCGGCAAGCGGCTTTGGCCTGTCATCAAGCAGACGCTCGATGGCATCCACGATTTCAAGTGGTTCTGACATGCGGCCATACCCCGCTTCACCACTTTCAGCCATTTCGCCGGCATTGGGGCCCACAAAGAAAATGCCGTCACCGCGCAGCGTTTCCAGATTTCGCCGCGTCGCTGGATGCGCCCACATTTGCGGGTTCATTGCAGGTGCCAGCAAAACAGGCTTGTTGGTTGCCATCAGCACGGTTGATGCCAGATCATTGGCGAGGCCATTGGCCATTTTTCCCATCAGATCAGCGGTGGCCGGAGCCACCACCAACAGATCAGCTTCGCGCGACAGGCGGATATGGCCGACATCATGCTCAGCCTGCCTGTCGAACAATTCGGTAAAGACTGTATCGGCTGCCAGCGCTCCAACCGACAATTCGGTGATGAATTCTGTTGCTGCACGGGTCATAATCGGCCTGACAGCTGCCCCGCGTTCGCGCAATCGCCTGATGAGATCCAGGCATTTATAGGCGGCAATACCGCCACCGATAATCAGGCAGATGCGTTTGCCTGCCAGCAATTGCCGGGATGGATTTGATGCAGTGGTCCCGTCAACGGGCAGCATGGGAAAATCGGGCGCGCTTGCCATCGCCAAAGCGCCCAGAGATAGGCGCGCCTCTTCTTCCATCGAACGACCATTGGCCGCTGCCCGCTCGCGCAGTGCCTGTTTGATTTCGGGATCCAGATTGCGAATTGTTATTGAAGCCATGATTGCAATGCAACCATATTCGTAGAAAAAATGCAATCATTGCAATCAAAATGTTCAGTCTACCAGATGCCATGCCGCATAGAGTGCTGTCAGTGCAATCACCCACAGGGCCCGTCGCCCCCAACGGCTCTGATAGGCTTCGGCTTTGCCAATCGCTTCGACAGTGTCCGGATCAAGGCGCATGCCGTTTTCTGCCATGTCGCCCACTTCATGGGCCAATTGCTCTGTCCGGTCGGCGAGATCCGGTAACGCCCTGGCCAGGCGCAAACCGGCTTTAATGCCGGCATTGGCATCCTTCACAATGGCTGCGGGACCAAGATTTCCCTTGACCCAATCGTTGACCACCGGTTGTGCGGCTTCCCACATGTTGAATTGCGGATCGAGCATCCGGGCATTGCCTTCGACAACAACCATCGTCTTTTGCAGCAGCAACAATTCGGGTCTTGTCTGCATGTCAAAGATTTCGGTTACATCAAACAAAAGCGTCAGCAAATTGCCCATGGATATGGTTTCTGCCGGCTGATCGTGGATCGGCTCGCCAACGGCGCGAAGCGCCTGGGCGAAGCCGTCCACATCATGATGCGCTGGCACATAGCCGGCCTCGAAATGCACCTGTGCGATGCGGGCATAGTCACGCCGGATGAAACCGAAAAGGATTTCCGCCAGAAAGCGCCTTTCCTTCAGGCCGATCCGGCCGGAGATACCCAGGTCGACCGCCACGATATCACCATTGGGGATGACAAACAGATTGCCGGGATGCATGTCCGCATGGAAGAACCCGTCGCGCATGGCATGCCGCAAAAACGACTGGATGACATTGACGGCAAGCTGCTTGGGGTCATGGCCCGCCGCGATCAATGCCTCGGTATCTGACATCTTGATGCCGTCAACCCATTCCATGGTCAGCACGCTTCGACCCGTTCTTACCCAGTCGACCTTTGGAATGCTGAAACCCGGATCATCCTTTGTATTTTCCGCCATCTCTGAAAGCGCTGCCGCCTCCAGTCTCAAATCCATCTCGATCCGCGTTGATTGAGCCAGAGTCTCCGCCACCGCCGTAGGCCGTAGGCGCCGAGTAGCGGGAAAGTATTTTTCCTGCAGTTCGGCAAACATGAAAAACGTATCGAGATCCTTTTGAAACCGAGCTCGGACGCCGGGCCTGATCACCTTGACGGCAACCTTCTTCTCATTGCCATCCTCGTCTGCCACATAGGCGCTGTGAACCTGGGCAATCGAAGCCGCTGCCACAGGTGGGTCAAAGCGGGTGAAGAAGGTTTTGACGTCAGCGCCCAGCGAATCTTCGACCCGGTCGATGGCCTGCGCGGTTGGGAATTCCTCCATTCGGTCCTGCAACGTGGCCAGGTCCAACGCCATATCGAGACCGATAATATCGGGCCGGGTTGCAAGAAACTGGCCAAGCTTGGCATAGGACGGGCCGAGCCGGGCGATTGCCCTGGTCATCCGCTCGACATTGCTTCTTCTTCCCGCGCGCCGCCGCGACAGGGCGCTTGCTAATTTGTGGCCGGTGAGCGCGGGTCCGCTCAGTCCCTCACGCGGCATGGCTGCAACCACACCTTCCCGGGCAAGTACCCAACCAGCTTTCAAAAGCCGAAATGTCGCAAAAACTGATGCCAAGTTAGAGCTTCCATCCCGAATGAAGTGCAGCGATGCCGCCTGAGTAATTGCGGTAGGTCACCCGCTGAAATCCGGCGGTCTCTATCATTTTTGCAAAATTGTCCTGGTTGGGGAACTTGCGGATGGACTCCACCAAATATTGATAAGGCTGCGCATCGCCGGTCACCAATTTTCCTACCGGCGGAATGACGTTGAACGACCAGGCTTCATAAAACTGCTCGAGCAGGGGCACATTCACATCGGAGAACTCCAGGCACAAAAAACGTCCGCCACGTTTCAGGACACGATATGCTTCGCCAAGCGCCTTGTTGATGTCCGGCACGTTCCTGATGCCAAATGCGATGGTGTAAGCATCAAAACTGCCATTCTCAAAAGGCAGCTCTTCGGCATTGGCTTCAACAAAGGACAGATTATCGATCAATCCGTTCTTTTCGGACCGTTCGCGACCGACCGCAAGCATCGAGCCATTAATGTCGAGCACGGTTGTATGGGCATGTCTGTTCGAGGCTTCAACGATCTTGAACGCAATATCACCGGTGCCGCCGGCAACATCCAGTGAGCGCCAACCATCGCGCATTGGCGGATTGAGTTGTGCCACCATGGCTTGTTTCCAGGCACGATGAATGCCCATCGACATGAAGTCATTCATCAGGTCATAGCGTTTGGCAACATGGTGGAATACCTCATCCACCTTGTCCTGCTTCTGCCCATCATCGACTTTTTCAAAGCCGAATGATTGCTTCATTTCCTCACCAACACCGGTGCGCGTTGTGGACATTGATTATTCCCGTGTTTTTGACTTAACGCACCATAGCCTATGCCGGAAAAACATGACCTAGTGCAAGTTGCCGCACATAATCAAAGTAAATAGGGTGCGCATGAACAAAGGTTAGGATTGCGACAAATGGTTCTGAAGGCTGAAATTCACTGCCACATTGAGGGCGCAGCTAGTCCCGAACTGGTTCTGGAACAGGCCAGAAAGTACAATGTGGATGTTTCCGACATCATAAAGGACAATGCTTTTGTCTGGCGTGATTTCACTGGATTCTTGCGCTGCTACGATAGTGCATCGCAATTGTTCAGAACAGCAGAGGATTATGCGCTTCTGGCCGAGACTTATCTGCTGGAATTGGCCCGCGATGATTGTATCTATTCTGAAACTTTTATTTCAACCGACCACGCCATCGCCGTCGGGATAGCACCCGATGACTATATCGCCGGTCTCGCAGAAGGTATGCGCCGGGCCAAGGACAAAACCGGCATTGAAGCGCGCATGATCGCAACAGGTTTGCGCCACGGCGGGCCCGACGCAGTTGTGCGTGCGGCCAAATATGTTGTTGCAAACCCGCATCCCCTGATCACCGGATTCGGCATGGGTGGTGAAGAGCGCATGCACCACGCAGAGGATTTTGCGCCAGCGTTTGAAATTGCGCGTGATGCCGGACTAGGCATTACGACACATGCCGGTGAACTGGTCGGCGCGGCATCGGTGCGCGACTCGCTGGACCATATCAAACCCAGCCGGATTGGCCACGGTGTCAGGGCCATCGAGGATCCGAATCTGGTGGCGCGGCTGGCAGAGGAACAGGTTGTTCTGGAGTGCTGCCCTGGTTCCAACATCTCGCTCAAAGTATTTGACGACTTTCAAAGCCACCCATTCATGGCCCTGCGCGCTGCAGGTATTCCGGTGACACTGAATTCAGATGACCCGCCCCATTTTCACACATCCTTGGCCCGCGAGTACGAAATTGGTGCGATCGAATTCGGACTGAGCGATGCCGAACTGACAGAGATCACCAGAACAGCAATCAAGTCTGCCTTTGTCGATGAAGAGACACGGACGGCTTTGTTAACAAGAATCGGATGACGACTTACAAAAACGCTTTTGTTGCGCCCCCGGCACCTCTAAAGTTTTTTCGTCGAGTTTATTTCGAGCCTTGTTCCGACAATCAGGAGTAGTTCAATGAATGGTGTAACCGTTGTTTCTCATCCGCTTGTGCAGCACAAGCTCACACAGATGCGCAAGGAAACCACGTCGACGGCCGGGTTCCGGAAGCTTTTGCGCGAGATCTCCCTGCTTCTCTGCTATGAGGTGACCAGCGAGTTGCCCATGACAAATGAGCAGATTTCCACACCCTTGGAGAAGATGGATTCACCGATTTTGGCGGGCAAGAAAATGGTATTCGCCTCGGTTCTCCGCGCGGGCAACGGACTGCTCGACGGTATGCTTGATTTGGTGCCATCGGCGCGTGTTGCCCATGTTGGCCTGTATCGCGATCACGAAACACTTGAGGCAATCGAGTATTATTTCAAGGCACCGGAGTCGTTGGACGAGCGTCTTGTCATTGTGGTCGATCCCATGCTGGCAACGGCCAACTCCGCCATCATGGCAGTCGATAAGCTGAAACAGCACGGCGCAACCAATCTGCGATTTGTGTGCTTGTTGGCAGCACCCGAAGGCGTAAAGAATTTCACCATGGCGCATCCCGATGTGCCTATTGTCACGGCAGCCATTGACAGTCACCTTAATGAGTTGGGCTATATTGTACCGGGCTTGGGCGATGCCGGCGACAGGATGTACGGCACCAAGTAGTTCAAATTTTAGCAATTCTGTTCAGACCGCGTTTACTTTGCGCGTAATTGGACCGCTGTCAGTTACCAGATCATAAGGCGCTGCGCCTATGCTCCACATAGGAGTAAGCTATGTTGCGTCTATTGTTCATGGTTGTGAGTGTGTCTGCGTCGGCAATCAGTACGGTTGCCTACATTCAGAGCGGCAAAAGTGGATTGCCGCCTGTTCAGACCCAGGCGGAGGCACCCAAACAGCAGCAGCCAGTTGCAAAGCCGAAAGCTCAACCCGTACGGCTGTCAGGCGTGGAGCGAATCCCGCGCGGACCACGCGGTCACTATGAAGCAACCTTCAAAATCAACAATGCCAGAGTGCACAGCCTGATCGATACCGGCGCTACTTCGATTGCGATCAATGAATCGACGGCACGCAGGGCAGGCATTCGTTTGAGCAGAAAAGACTTCAAATATCCGATCAACACGGCCAACGGCCAAACCATGGGCGCAGTGGCAACAATCAGTCAGGTTTCCATTGGTTCTATTCGCATACGCGATGTCGAGGCAATGGTGCTCAAGGACGAAGCACTTGGCCACACCTTGATCGGCATGAGCTTTCTCAACCGGCTGCGCGGATTTGAATATGCGTCCGGCAACCTTGTTCTCAAGCGCTAAAATTCGGACGTTGCGCAGTCGTTCAGCCAATGCGTTCAATGACAATCGGCTGCGGAGCGGGTGGTTGAGAGCCGATGCCGAGCGCCGCGATGACCGATGATCTGGCCTGCTCGAACATGGTTTCATCATTTGCATGAACGGTGAAAAGGCGGGAGCCGGGCTTGATCTCTGCGCCGATAGAAACCAGGTTGCTCAGCCCAACCGCATGATCGATCTCATCTTCCCGTGTTCGACGTCCGCCACCCATGGCAACAACCGCAACACCGACATCACGCGTTTGCATGGAGCACAGATAACCCGCTTCATCTGCGAGTACATCACGCACAATTGGCGCCTTTGGCAGATAGTGATCATAACGGTCCATGAAATCAT
>JAHEJF010000529.1 GCA_024639025.1 Ahrensia sp.
TGACCTATGACTTGCCCGAACACATGATCGGAACTGGGCTTAAAGGAAAATATCGCGGCCAAAAACAACGCTGGTTTGCCTTTCGATTCGAAGGCAATGAAAGCGAAATCCAGATTAATCCGCCCCCGGTTGGCCATGCCGCTGAATTCGATCAGTGGGACTGGAAACCCATGGCTCAGCTACCAGATCTCATTGTACCTTTTAAGCGTGATGTCTATCTTCAGGTCGTTCAAACATTCAGCCATCTCGCTTCACCAGACGCCTGATTTGCCGATCTTTGGATCAGCCAACATTCTGTCGCACCCATCAAGTAATCTAGGGATGTAATTGTAGTGTTGAATGATACTTGATCGAACAACTTTCGCACCAGGCACCAGTACGGATCTCCCTGCCATTCGGTCCGTTCACAAGCGCGCCTTTGGTCGCAACGTCGAACCGGACCTGGTCCAAAAGTTGATCGAGGCCGAAGAGACAACATTGGATCTTTATGCATCAATTGATGGAACAATTGTTGGCCATTGTGTGCTGTCAGAGCTCAAGGGTCCGCCAAAATCGATGGCACTTGCACCATTGGCCGTTGATCCTGTCTGGCGAGATTTTCAGATTGGAACTGAACTCGTTCGTCAGCTTCTGGCCAGAGCAAGAAGCGCGGGCTGGAAAAGCGTGTTTGTGCTGGGTGATCCTGTCTATTACGGCCGATTTGGCTTCAAGAGCGAGTTGGCCGATTGTGTTGATTGCGCATTTCAGGGCAGCAGCTTTCAGGCTCTGGAACTGGTCAAGGACGCGCTGAGCAACTACCCTGGCAATCTGCAATATCCAGCAGCATTCGAACGGACAGGGGCTGGCTGAGAAGCGAAAAGACGCCAAATGGCGTCTTTGTGGTCAAATTCATCAAATCGAAATCAGGCGAGTACTGAACTCTGCAACGTTGTCAGCTGCGCATAGTACATATCCGCCTTGGTTTTGGCATCGCCAGCTTCAGCCTGGTCAGCCGCTTCCTTGGCCTCTGCAATCCGCGCGTCCAGATCAGCCTTATCAAGGTCGCCCTTGGATACCGCCGATTCAGCAAGCACAGTGCAAGAATTTGGCATCACATCGATAAAGCCACCAAAAATCACGTATTCTTCCTGAGAGCCGCTTGTTGTCTTGACGGTTGCAACGCCGGGCTGAAGGGTCGACATCGTTGGTGCGTGATGCGCCATGACAGTAAAATAACCGTCTGTTCCAGGCACCACGACCTCGGTAACCTCTTCCGAAAGCAAGAGCCGCTCTGGTGATACAAGCTCAAATATAAATGCGTCAGCCATGCTGTTTACTCAGCCTCTTTTTGGGGCAAAAGTGAACCCAGAATTCCAAGTCCGGCGCCGATCAGGGCGCCAGCGACAACATTGAATGTAACTGAGTTCTCAAAATTCAAACCGAAAAACTGGTCAAGAGACTCTGGCCCGATGAGAAGCCCAACGAGAAAACCAGCGAATGTGAGTTCAGCGATGAAAAGCATGCGCGCGTTCATTGGAGTTCCCTTCGTCTCTTGATTGAGAAGGCTGCCTATGCAGCCTCCGCAGCCAGTTTCTGTGCTTTCTCAAGCGCTTCTTCGATTGAACCCACCATGTAGAAGGCAGCTTCAGGCAGATGATCATAATCACCCGCAACAAGACCCTTGAAGCCCTTGATGGTGTCAGAAAGTGCAACCAGCTTTCCAGGCGATCCGGTAAAGACTTCGGCAACGAAAAACGGCTGCGACAAGAAACGCTCAACTTTACGCGCGCGGGCAACAACCAGCTTGTCTTCCTCGGAAAGCTCATCCATGCCCAAGATCGCGATAATGTCTTGCAGCGATTTATAACGCTGCAGTGTCGACTGCACAGAACGTGCAACTTCATAATGCTCATCACCAACAATTTGCGGGTCGAGCATACGCGAAGTAGAATCAAGCGGGTCAACCGCAGGATAAATACCCTTTTCTGCGATCGCACGGTTCAGGGTTGTTGTCGCATCCAAATGCGCAAATGATGTTGCCGGTGCTGGGTCGGTCAAGTCATCAGCAGGCACATAAATCGCTTGCACCGACGTAATCGAACCTTTTTGGGTGGTCGTAATACGTTCCTGCATCTGGCCCATATCGGTTGCCAGCGTTGGCTGATACCCCACAGCAGACGGAATACGGCCCAACAGGGCGGACACTTCCGATCCTGCCTGGGTGAAGCGGAAAATATTGTCAACGAAGAACAACACGTCCTGACCTTTGTCACGGAATTCCTCCGCAATTGTCAGACCGGTCAGCGCAACACGGGCACGCGCACCGGGTGGTTCGTTCATCTGACCGAAGCACAAGGC
>JAHEJF010000054.1 GCA_024639025.1 Ahrensia sp.
CAGTCAAGCAACGACCGACATCCTCCAATGACTGGGTATCAACCGACGCCGAAGTGGCCTGTCCTGACCCGAACTGTGGCGGTCGATTTCGCATTGTGCGCGGCAAAAAACGTCGCTTCAGTCACGCTGAGACCACGGGCCTACCAAGCTCGCGTGACACCCCATATTGGCAAAAGTCGGAGAACGATAGGTGAGTGTGGAGACCATTAATCTGCGCCCCGGTCACTCCATTTCCAGAGTGATCAAAGGAGGTTGGCAATTGGCGGGAGACCATGGTTCGGTTGACCGATCAACAGCGATCTCCGACATGGAGCACTTCCTCGATGCAGGGATAACCACTTTCGACTGTGCGGACATTTACGTCGGTGTCGAAGAGATGATCGGCGAATTCATTGCCGATGTGCGCCGTCGCCGCGGTGCGGATGTCGCTGAAAAAATTTGTGTCCACACCAAACTTGTGCCCGACCTGACACTGTTGGAGCGCATTCGCCCTTCGGATGTGGAAGCCATTGTCGATCGGTCGCTCAAACGGCTGCAGGTCGATTGTCTTGATCTTGTGCAGTTTTTTTGGTGGGACCTGTCGCTGGGCGAACCTCTGGAGGGCCTCAGCGTCTTGAAGGATCTTCAGACCAAAGGCAAAATCCGGAATCTCGGCATCACCAATTGGGATCGCCACCAGATAGCTCCGTTTGTCGATGCAGGTTTCGATATTGCAGCAGCTCAAGTCCAGTACTCGGTTCTCGACCGACGCCCGGGTGGCGGCCTCAGTGACTGGGCCGCCTTGCATGACATGAAACTGGTCTGTTACGGCACTCTGGCCGGTGGATTCTTAACGGATAACTGGCTCGGAAAACCTGATCCTGGATTTCAATTTCAAAATCGCAGCCTCATCAAGTACCGGTTGATTATCGACGAATTCGGGCCCTGGTCGCGGTTCCAGCAACTTCTGCAGGCGCTTCAATCCATTGGGGAACGAAACGGCGTATCGCTCAGCTCGGTTGCCACTCGCTGGGTTCTGGAACAACCACAAGTCGCTGCTGCGATCGTTGGAGCTCGCTATGCCCGACATCTGCAAAAAACTCTGGAGGTTTTTTCCTTCAGTCTTTCCATAAACGATCTCGCTGAAATCAATGCTGTATTATCCTTGGCTAACGGCCCAACGGGGGACGTATTTGCTCTTGAATCTGACAGGACCAGCCGTCACGGCAGCATTATGAAATACAATCTGAATACCAATCCCAACGACAAGGTGTTGGGTGCCGATGGCTAAGAGAGCTACGGCACCAGAAGCAACGTTTTCTGCTCAAAAAGGTCTGAAACCGTCGGACAAAGATGTGATCTTGAGCCTGCAGCGGGTCAGTCGCGACTTTGACGGTTTTCTTGCCGTCAACGACGTAAGTTTTGATATTCAGCGTGGATCGATTACCGGGCTGATTGGGCCAAATGGGGCGGGCAAAACCACTCTTTTTAATGTTCTGACCGGCATGTTGGATCCCACAGCGGGACAGGTGTTTCTAGACGGCCATGCGGTCTCAGGCAAGTCGCCCGACCAGCTCTTTACTCAGGGTTTGGGTCGCACCTTCCAAATCCCCCGGCCCTTTGCACGCATGAGCGTGCTGGAAAACGTCATGCTGGCGCCGATGGCTCAATTGGGTGAGAAGTGGTACGGCTCATTCCTCGACAGAAAAAAAGTGGTCCAGCAGGAAGCGTTGATCCGCGACCGGGCTATGGAAACTCTGGAATTTGTCACCCTGGACAGCTTGGCGGACCGCGCCGCCGGACAGATTTCTGGTGGCCAGATGAAATTGCTGGAGCTGGCTCGGGTGTTGATGGGTGATCCGCAATTGATCCTGCTGGATGAGCCCGCTGCTGGCGTGAATCCCACCCTGACAGGTACGTTGATCGAGAAAATCGAGGACCTGAACCGCCAGGGCAAAACCTTCGTGATCATTGAGCACGACATGGATTTTGTCATGCAGCACTGTAATCCAGTCATTGCGCTTGCAGAGGGCAAGATCGTGTTTCAAGGGAGCCCAGAGGAGGCTCTGGCCAATCCGGTATTGCTGGATGCCTATCTGGGAGCGCAGGCAAATGACTGATCATGCCTTGCAAGCCAGTGACATTACCGCAGGCTATCTGCCGGACTTGCCAATCCTAAAGGGCGTGTCGCTCAACGCAGCCCAGGCCAAAGTAACCGTGATCATCGGACCCAACGGGGCTGGAAAGTCCACATTGATCAAAGCGATGGCCGGCCTTGTAAAAGTTTCCGATGGCCAAGTGCTTCTGCAAGGGCAAGACATCACCAATCCCCGCCCTGATGAAATGGGCGCGCGGGGCGTGGCCTATGTTCCCCAATCGGACAATATATTCCGCAGCTTGACCATCCGACAAAATCTCGAATTGGTTCTGCGCCGCGCACGCGGCGAGCGTGCTGCAAAATTAGAAGCCCTGTTCCAACAATTCCCGCCATTGGCACAAAAGCGCAACCAAAAAGCCGGCGCCTTATCAGGCGGACAGCGGCAATTCCTTGCCGTCGCCATGGCTTTGGCGATCAACCCGTCGGTGATCCTGATGGATGAACCGTCTGCAGGCTTGTCACCAAAGGCAGCGCAAGAGGTGCTGGAACATGCCAAATCCCTGACCGAAAAAGGGGTCACCATTGTCTTGGTGGAGCAGAACGTCAAACAAGCGCTGCGACTGGCAGACCATTGCTACATTCTTGCGGATGGCCGCAATCAACTGGACGGATCAGCGGCCGACCTGTTGGACGATCCGGTGGTGGGACAGATTTATCTTGGCGGAAAGCGGGTGGCGTCATGATACAGCATCTGGTGGACGGCATACTCGTTGGATCAATCCTATCTTTGGGCGCCATTGGTCTGACCATGGTCATGCACATGCTTCGCTTTGCCAACTTCTCCCATGCTGAGTTGTTGTCGATCGGTGCTTATTGTGCATTGGTCTTTGATGGCGTCTTCAAGGCGCTCTACCCGCCGCTGGGCAATGTTGTTGGCCCTCTCAGTCTGACCTGGGCGCTTACACTGTCAATTCTGATCTCCATGACAATTACCGCAGCTTCAGCGATTTTGATCGACTTGCTGGTGTTCAAAAGGGTGCGTTCCAAGGGCGGAGAACTGTCAATGGTTTTTGCTTCATTTGGCGTTGCGATGATCATCCGCAACGTGCTGGGCTTGATGTTCGGATTGCAAGCAAAACTCTACTCGCAGGACATTGTCTTCGCTGTCGTGCTCAGCCATGACCCGCTGCTGTTGGTCAAACCTGACCAGATATTCTCATTAGTGGCAGCGCTACTCATTATGGTGATCCTGCATCTGGTTCTGGCTCACACGACCTTTGGCTACGCCCTGAGGGCGGTGGCGGAAAACCCAAACCTGTCGCAGGTATCCGGCATCAATCTCAACCGCATGATCATTCTCATCTGGATCATCGGCGGTGGACTGGCCGCCGCTGCAGGCGTTTTTTATGGACTCACAAACCAGATCAACCCTGTGTTGGGGAGAGATCTGTTGCTGCCGATTTTTGCCGCCACTATCGTCGGTGGTATTGGCAGTATCTATGGCGCAGCGATGGGTGGATTTTTGGTCGGCATCGCTTCCAATTTGGCCCTTCTGATCCTGCCTTCCGGCTACAGTCCGGCGGTGCCATTCCTGATAATACTCGCTGTACTGATCGTGCGCCCCACAGGCTTTTTTGGGGAGGAGCGTGCATGATCGGGCTAATCTCGTACCTTGTTTTCTTTACGACAGTAGCCGCAATTTTGTCGATTGCCGTGCTGGGCCTAAACCTGCAATGGGGTAATTCCGGACTGTTCAATGGAGGCGTGGTCGCTTTTTTCGGCGCTGGAGCTTACACGACGCTTATTCTGGGTGGTACGCCACAGGAAGCCCACCTTGGCGGATATCAACTGTTCTATCCCTTGGCACTGGCCGGCGGCATGGTTGCAGCAGGTGTGATGGCCTGGGTGGTTGGCATTTTGACCCTGCGGCTGAGGCATGATTACCTCGCCATCGCAACCTTTGGTGTTGCCGTTGCGTTTGAGAACCTAATGCGCAACGCCGAGTGGTTGGCCGGAGGGGCACAGGGATTGCGCGGCTTTGAGCGTCCGTTGCACGCCTGGTTGGGGGATGGATTCACCTATAATGCACTGTTCTTGATCTTTGTTCTGCTGCTGTTGATTGGCACATACTTATTTTTGCAGCGGTTGATCCTCTCACCCTTTGGCCGTTTGTTGCGGGCCATTCGCGAAGATGAGATTGCAGCCAGGTCTCTGGGCAAAAATCCTGCCCGGATACGCTTAACGGCATTTGTCATCGGTTCGGTAATTATGGGCTTGGCCGGTGGACTCTATGCCACTTTTTACGCTTTTATCTCTCCTCAGGACGTGTTGCCGATCTTGACCTTCCAAATTTGGGCGATGTTGATCGTCGGTGGAGCGGGCAATGCAAGGGGCGCTGTGGCGGGTGCTTTTCTTATTTGGGCGGCTTGGACCGCCAGTGGTTGGGGGTTGTCACGCTTCGCGCCTGTAGACCTCCAGCTCTATACCGGTTCGATCCAGTTCGTTCTGATTGGACTTGTGATTGTCGGGATGTTGCTGTGGCGGCCACAGGGATTGTTTCCGGAAAAACTGGTCGTTTCCCAATCTGGGAGGCACTAATAATTTGAACACAGGGAGTAACTTAATGAACAAACATATCAAACATGCGGCGCTGACGGTCGGCCTTGCCATAGGCATCTCCGCCTACGGTTCAGCTGCTTTTGCGCAAGACTGCACCACCAAGATAGGTGCCGTGTTGCCAACGTCGGTTGACTGGGGCAAGCCCATTGCCGCCACGGCCCAATATGTGGTTGACCAGATCAATGAGGCAGGCGGCGTTGCTGGTTGCCAAATTGAGATGGTATTGCGGGATAGTCAGGTCGACCCAAAAGTTGGTGTCGATGCTGCCAAGGCGCTGGTCGATCTCGATGGTGTTCAGGTATTGATAGGGGCAGTTTCCAGTGGTGTTTCCATGCCCATCCTTACTTCAGTGACTGTACCAGCGGGTGTCATGCAGATGTCCTGCTGCTCATCATCGACCGCTTTCACTGGCCTGGCGCAGGAGGGTAAAACCAGAGGCCTGTGGTTCCGCACATTCGCCACCAGCGGAGTGCAAGCGGCAGTCGGTGCCATGGTGGCCCGCGACCGGGGGCACAAATCGGTGGCTATTCTGTACAAGAACGACGACTGGGGTCAGGATATTGGCAAGTTGATTGCCGCTGATTTTGAATCTGTCGGCATCGAGGTGACCGCCTCTGTGGCGCTGAACGACGGCCAGGCTTCTTATCGTGCTGAAGTCACAGAAGCGTTGAAGGGTCAACCGGAGGCTCTCTACCTTGCGCTCTACCCGAAGGAGGGCACAGCTGCCGTGCGCGAATGGATTTCACTTGGCGGCACCCAGAACATGATTGTTGCCAATTCGCTGAAATCCGATGAATTCCGCGACAATGTCGGCCTGCAATATCTGGGCAACACCGTTGGCACTGATACAGCTTCTCCTCGCAGTGAGTCCGCCTCGGCATTTGTTGAACAATATACCGCGCATTTTGGCGGTGCGCCGAGCGGTCCTGGTCTGGCCAACAGCTATGATGCCACTATGATTGCTCTGCTTGCGATGGAAGCAGCTGGCAAAGACGCCGATGGTGCCCAAATCGCCAGCATGGTCTCAAAGGTCACCGATCCGTCCGGGACGCCAATCACTGCAGATGCAGATGGCTTCAAGCAAGCCCGAGAGGTTCTCGCCGGTGGTGGCTCGGTTTTCTATCAGGGTGCGACTGGCAATGTGCGTTTTGACGCTAATGGTGACGTCTCCGCACCGGCCGTCACTTGGGGTTTCTCGGATGCCGGTACAAAGGAATTGAGTTTCATTTCCCTCACCGACGTCGATGCCTTCATGGCCTCGCTGAAGTAAAAAGAACAAGAAAAAGAGCGTGACCGTCGAAGGGGCGGTCACGTTTATGTGGTCATCCCCGCCCGTGATTTGGACACTTGGACATCCCCTGTCTCGGCATAGCCGACATTCATCGTTGAAGGATAGAATGTTCGCCTTCAGCCCAAAGTTACCATGCTTTAGATGCGGGCAAGTCGCCAATCTGCAAATAGACCAGATTGCGCCGAGAATGATTGCGTGTCGTAACCCGTAAACAAGCCGTCTTGCGTTACCAACACTGTGCGCCACCCACGGGCTGCCGCGCCAAGAATATCCGTGTGAAGTGTATCGCCGCACATGGCTATTCGGTTGGGCGGCACATTGGGAAGCGACGCTTCAATCATTTCATAAACCTCAGAGAAGGGCTTTCCAAAAAAACGAACATATTCAGGAAACAGATCGGCGACTTGATGACCAAAGTGCCCCGGCTCAATGGAAAACCCATGGTCTCGTGGCGCTGCTAGATCAGCGTTTGCAATCAACAGTTTCCGTGGTCGGCGTTGCATAGCAGCCATCAAAAGACTTTGGCGCTCGCGCGACCAATTTGCGGTGGCTAGAAATAGGAACTGATCCACAGTCTCGTAGTCTGCGGGGTCGTCACCAAGACGCGTCACGGTGTCGGGCAAGTCCTGCAAAGGGTCCGCATCTGCAGCGATAACGCCCCAGTGACCGCTGGACAAATGAAGCAATGCGGCCTCGCGACTGGTGATGATTTCATCGTCTGCCACTTGAAGCCCAAGGCGTTTGAACTTGTCGATTGCACCGTGGCGGTCATAGCTTGCTGCATTGGTCAAAATGCGAATGGCACAGCCTCGCTCGCAAAGTTGATCAAGTCGACGATCAGCACCCGGGATCAACGTTTCTCCTACGTTTAAGACGCCAAACGCATCAAAAACAAATGCGTCAATTTCATCGGTGATATCCAACAAGGACTGAATATCGACGGTTACTTTTTGAGCATCCACCTTTGGAAATCGGACTCGGACTTCCTCATAGCGATCAAAAATTGTTTGCGTTGTGAGCATCTTTTCCTGTCATTCTTTATGGCCACTCGTTTCTGGTCAATTCGAGGAAGCGTTTAATTTGGGATATCAAAGTATCAAAACAACATTTTAAAGACTGAATTATCGCTATCCACGCAAAATCCGCTCTATTTTCATCGTATTTGGAACATTGAACGATGAATTGGCTAAAAGCAACAAAATAAAAGTGTTGTTTTGTTGCTTTTTTGGCCTTACAATGAATTGGGAGTCATTTTGTGGAGGCGAGATGTCAGCAAAAAAGCGCAATCGAAGAGAGGCCATCAAAGCACTTGTTTTAGAACAGGGCGCAGTGACTGTTGGTTCGCTTGCAGAGCGCTTTGATGTCTCAATGCAGACCATTCGTCGCGATGTGGACACATTATGTGAAGGTGACATGCTCCATCGCGTTCATGGTCGTATTGAACTCAGTAATGAATTCTTGAACACCCCATTCGATCAGCGTGCAGGCACTAACCTAGTGGGCAAACGGGCAATCGGCGAAGCCGCAGCAGAACTCATTCCCGACGGTTCTACGGTGTTTATTTCGATTGGATCGACTCCGCTCAGCGTGGCCCAGTCGCTTCGCCGCCGTAAAGGCTTGACGGTCATAACCAATAATCTAAGCGCCGCAATGGCATTAAGTGAAGAGGTCTCCAACCGTATCATTTTGCCAGGCGGTGAGGTTCGCCTGCCGGATCGTGACATTCTAGGGAACGAGGTTCTGAATTTCTTCGGACGCTTCAGGGCAGAATTTGCAGTGTTTGGCGTTGCAGGCATCGCTGATGATGGCGGGATGCTGGAATTTCACACCACCGAGGTGAGTGTGAGGCAGAAAATATGTTCCCTAGCCAAAAAATCACTCTTGGTCGTCGACTGGTCAAAGTTCGGGCGCCAAGCGCCAGCTGTTGGTGACAACATCACAGATATCGATACCGTCATAATCGATCGACACCCAGGAGATGAATATGCGCCGCTGCTAACCAAGATCAAAGACAGGCTGATTGTGGCCGAAGGAGAAGTGACGTGACAATGTCCCCATTTGTGAAGCTTGAAGATGTGGCAAAGCGCTGGAACGGTCAGCTTGGTGTTGAAGGGATTTCCTTGGACATACCGGAGGGTAGCTTTACCGCCTTACTCGGGCCATCGGGGTGCGGAAAGTCAACAACCTTGCGCCTCTTAGCGGGCTTGGAATTGCCTGACGAAGGGAAAATCTTGATTGACGGAAAAGATGTCACAACAAGTGCTGCCTCCGATCGGAATCTATCGATGGTATTTCAGTCATATGCGCTATTTCCACACCTTTCTGTTGCAGAAAACGTTGTTTTCGGCCTCAAAGTACGGCGGGTTCCAAAGCAGGAACGGCAAGAGAAACAACAACGCGCATTGGAAATAACAGGACTGCTTGGTTACGAGGACCGTAAGCCTGGAGAATTGTCTGGCGGGCAGCGTCAGCGGGTTGCATTGGCGCGCGCGATTGTGGCCGGTCAGCGGCTATGCTTGATGGATGAACCGCTATCAAACCTTGACGCAAAGCTGCGCAATTCCGTGCG
>JAHEJF010000530.1 GCA_024639025.1 Ahrensia sp.
GCCCTTGTATTGGATCCAACCTTGCAGCACTGCCCACAGAGGGCGATTGCAAGGCCGCGATTTCTATGCGGGTCGATAAAGGTGAGAAGAATGGCGTCAGTCTCGATGGCACATCTTTTATTGTCCTTTTGCATTCTCCTGGCGTCATGGCAGATGGCAACATGAAGGTTGGATTGATCGTTGATGAAGCGGCCAGTGATGCCCAAGTGGAGGCGATTGGTGCAATTGCAACGGGTGCCGAGGGTGGCCCTATGGCTGCTTTGGCACCCTTGGTTGGTGAGATTGCCGGGATTGAAAAGCGGCCTATCACATTCGAAAAAGATGGCATGAATTATAGGGTGACCGCAGGAGAATTGATCGATCAGTCTCTTCAAGGTGTGGCTAGCGTCTCAGCTGAAGGTGAACCGATTTACCTGGACAACACGGCGCATCCGGTGTCGTCAAAACTGGCTCTTGCCCACGCCACAAATTCCAGCTTCCATGCCTTCGGCATTGATTGGGACGACGCCAGCGGCACGCGCAATGGCCACTTCGCGCCGTTCTCCTGGAGAGGATAACCGGATACAGGCTTGTGTCAGCACGCGCCCTCAAATCAACATTGAGCCGTGATCAGGCCATAACGCTCGCCGGAGTGGTGGGCGTGTCAGGATTGGCATGGTTGTATCTGTTCTATGATGCCTCCCGAATGGCATCGATGAGCATGAACACTGGTGGCATGGGAGATATGAGTGCCCGTTCGCTCGGAACTCCCTTTGATCCGCTTTCGTTGGCACTCATGTTTGTCATGTGGTCGGTGATGATGGTTGCGATGATGCTGCCCAGTGCGTCTCCAGCCATTGTTATGTACTCAACGCTGGCTAGAAAGCGCAAAGAAACCGGCTCCGCGATAGCGCCGGCATGGCTATTTACGCTCGGCTATCTCGCAGTTTGGACGGCATTCAGCGCCCTCGCGACCGGTCTGCAATTCGGCTTGCAGGAAGCTGCGCTGCTCACTGAAATGATGGTTTTAAGAAGCGCTTGGTTGAGTGGTTTGTTGCTCATGGCTGCCGGGATTTATCAATGGCTACCAATCAAGGATGCCTGCCTCCAAAAGTGTCGTGCTCCCCTGCAATATTTTATGTTTAACTGGCGGCCGGGAAACGCCGGAGCGTTCCTGATGGGAGCGGAGCACGGTGGTTTCTGTCTTGGGTGCTGTTGGGCAATCATGCTGCTCTTGTTCGTCGCGGGTGTGATGAATTTGTTGTGGGTGGCTGTGATTGCCGTGTTCGTGTTGATTGAGAAACTCATACCTAACGGCGCCTTCGTTGGTCGCTTTTCTGGTCTGGCGATGATTGTTCTGGGCGGTAGTCTGTTGCTTGGATTATGGGGTGCTCAAGCGTAGAAATTGCCACCAAGTCAAAATATGGTGCTTCAGTTGGGGCCAATTCAGCCGTCCAAGGGTTAGGGGCCGACGGGGAATTATGGCACATTTTCACCGGTTTGACCGATGCTGAAACGAGTCCGGTTTCGGGGGCCTTTCGGACGTTCCTGGACCTAGCTCAAAGAGGTGATTTTTGACCCAACTCGGACCTTCGCAGGCGCAAAACAACTCGCTGAACTACTGAGGATTTGCGAGGGGGCATTTGCCTTGTGAGAAGTGTGGAAATACATTAGCGGCAGAGTTCGCAAAAATCACCGTTTTGACTTTGCCTTTTTGAAATGTGGTTTTGATTGATTTTCGGGACAACATCGACCTTGGCGGAGCATCCGCTTCCAAATCAGGATGGTCACGAAACGTCGAACCGTGTATGGCTCCAATAGAAGACGGTTTCGGAGCACATCAGTTGGAAGACCAAGCATCAGACGGCAAAAACGTGAACTTGACCGCTGAAGGCAATCACATGCGGGAACGCGAGGCAGCGACGCGGGAGATTCTGGAGCTCATCAGTCAGTCGCGCGATGACGAGCAACCGGTCTTCGACGCGATTCTCAAGCGAGCAGCGATACTTTGCCGAGCGCCACAGGCAGGATTATTGATGCCCAACGACGCGCGAACGCACATCAGATACATCGCCGGTTGGGGACCGCCGTCGAAACACTTTCAGGTTGGCATCTCCGAGTGGTCAATCGACGACCCGATTGCTGTGACAACGGCGATCCGCGAATCCCGGATCGTCAACATCGCCGACCTGCTGACAGACGCCCTGACCGACGAGGAGCATCCCTCACGCTTGGAGATTATCGAGAAAGAAGGCATCCGGTCGGTTCTCGCGGTTCCGCTAATCAGTGATGGCAAGGCGATTGGTTGTTTCGACGTCTATCGGCTGGAGGTCGATCCCTTCACCGATGACG
>JAHEJF010000531.1 GCA_024639025.1 Ahrensia sp.
AGCGTCGTGAGGAGTTTCAGCAAAAGCTGAAAGAAGAACAGGAAAAAGCCAAGGCTTCTGAATAGGTTAACTGATTTACTTATTTGAATGATTTAGCCGTCAGATTTGCCCTGACGGCTTTTTCATGCAGCGATTTGTGCTTCCTGCGCAAGGTTGACTAGTTTTGTCGCAATAACGGCAGTGCCGTTCAGGCGACTTTCTTCACTGGGCCAATCGCGGGCAAAAACAATCGACTGGTCAGGACGGATACGCGCCAAGGTGCCTTGCTCTCCTATCCATTTGACCAGTCCGGCGGGGTCGGCGAAGGTCTTGTCCCGGAACTGAACCAGAGCGCCCTTGGGGCCGACATCGATATTTTCGATGTTTGCCTTGCGACACAATGACTTGATGTAGACGATTTTCAGCAGATGCTCGACCTCGTCGGGCATCGGTCCAAATCGGTCCACCAACTCGGCACCAAAACCGTCAATC
This sequence comes from Ahrensia sp., assembly GCA_024639025.1. Classification (GTDB taxonomy): domain Bacteria; phylum Pseudomonadota; class Alphaproteobacteria; order Rhizobiales; family Rhizobiaceae; genus Ahrensia. The sequence continues at coordinate 472 of JAHEJF010000531.1, forward strand.
TCAGACAATTCCTCAAAATTGCCCAGGCGCCTGTAAAGCGAAAGCCTCAGTGAAAGATCGGCGACATAGGTTTCCGGTATCATCACTGGTGTACCAATGGTGATTTGCGGCGACCATTCCTTGTTGTGCGCCGCCTCCTCGCCCTTGAGTTCGGCCACCGCCTCTTCCAGCATCTGCTGGTACAATTCAAAGCCAACTTCCTTGATGTGGCCCGATTGCTCATCGCCGAGCAGGTTTCCTGCCCCGCGAATATCCAGATCATGGCTGGCGAGCTGAAATCCGGCACCAAGTGAATCAAGCGATTGCAGCACTTTGAGGCGTCGCTCAGCGTTTTTGGTCAGGATCTTGTTGACCGGAAGGGTAAATAGCGCGTGAGCTCTTAGTTTTGAGCGCCCTACTCGACCGCGCAGCTGGTAGAGCTGCGCAAGCCCAAACACATCGGCTCTGTGCACCACCAAGGTGTTTGCTGTCGGAATGTCGAGGCCTGATTCAACGATGGTCGTTGAGAGAAGCACATCATATTTGCCGTCGTAAAACGCATTCATGACATCTTCGAGCTCGCCAGGTGGCATTTGACCGTGAGCGACGGCCACTTTGAGTTCAGGTACATCACTGTCCAGAAACGCTTTGACGTAGGCCAGATCTGAGATGCGCGGACAGACATAGAAGCTTTGGCCGCCCCTGTAGCGCTCGCGCAATAGTGTTTCCCTGATGATCAGCGAGTCAAAAGGCGATATGAATGTTCGGACAGCCAGCCGATCAATCGGCGGTGTGGTGATCAGTGAAAGTTCGCGCACACCGGTCAGTGCAAGCTGCAGAGTACGCGGAATTGGTGTCGCTGAGAGTGTCAGCACATGAACATCCGCTTTCAACTCCTTGAGGCGTTCCTTGTGCTTGACACCAAAATGCTGCTCTTCATCAATAATCAGCAAGCCCAAATTCTTGAAATTGATCGATGCACCAAGCAATGCGTGCGTGCCAACAACGATATCCACCGTGCCATCCTTGATGCCCTGCTTGGCATCAGACAGCGCCTTTGTTCCTGCCAGACGTGATGCGTGGGCGACATTGATCGGCAGGCCAGCAAAGCGCTCTGAGAATGACTTGAAGTGTTGCCGGGCCAACAGTGTGGTTGGCACGACAACGGCCACCTGGAATCCGTTCATCGCGCCCAGGAAAGCCGCTCGCTGGGCGACTTCGGTCTTGCCGAATCCCACATCGCCACAAACCAGTCGATCCATCGGTTTTCCAAGTCCCAAATCGTCGATGACAGCATCAATCGCCTGCTGTTGGTCCTCGGTCTCATCATAGGGAAAGCGCGCGGCAAATTCATCGTAGAGCCCGTCTGGAGCACGCAAGGCGGGCGCATTACGCAACTGCCTTTGCGCTGCGATGTTGATGAGCTGTCCCGCCATCTCAAGCAACTGCTTCTTGAGCTTAGCCTTGCGCGACTGCCAGGCGACGCCACCCAGACGGTCCAGCTGTGCCTCTGCACTGTCTGATCCATAGCGCGAAAGCAGTTCGATGTTTTCAACCGGCAGAAACAGCCGATCGTCACCATGGTAGCGGATTTCAAGGCAGTCATGCGGCGCGCCCGTCACATCAATGCTTTTCAAACCTGCGAACCGTCCGATGCCGTGGTCAACATGCACGACCAAATCATCGATGTTCAGCGATGCAACCTCGGATATAAACTCGGCAGCGCGACGTTTGCGCCTGCGTCGGACCAGGCGATCACCCAAGATGTCCTGCTCGGCCAGGACAAGAAATTTCTCCGTTTCGAACCCGTGCTCGATGTTAAGCACTGCCGTTGCTGTGACGCTGCTTGACAGTTGGGCCAACT
>JAHEJF010000055.1 GCA_024639025.1 Ahrensia sp.
GCTTGGCTGGCGCGCCTTCATGACCGTCCAACCTTGCGGTATGTCGCAAGCCAATGCTGCAACAGGCGGGGCGATCAGGACAGTTGCCAGAGCCAGTTGTTTCATCAGTCCAGTGCCTCCAGCATGCGCTCAGCATTTCGGAACGCGATGTTTTCGGCCAGTTCAGCAGGCAAAGAGCTGAGCCAGCGCCTGGCATAGTCCGCATGCGGTTTTATATAGTACCAACGCTCGGGCGCAAAGGTATCGGTTCCAATCATGAATCGATCCGGAAAAGCTTCAAAGGCCTTACGCCAGTCAGGGTCCACCACATCGCCACGCGCCTGGTCGGTACGGAAAGCCAGATCCGACCAAAGATTGTCATGCTTGGCAAGTAGTTCAGTGACAGCATTCGGGTTGGTGAATCCCGAGTGCGCCCATAGAACTTTCGCCTCCGGGTAGTGTTTGAAAATGCGCTCAATTGCGTCGGCGTCCGAGTGGGCGTGCAGCAGAAGGTTGTTCTGTCTTGCCAGTTCGATCATGCGTCGAAGCACTGGTGTTTCAATATCCTCGCCAAAGGCGTGAAACTCTCCCAATGCCCGGTAAGAAAAACGCGACAGACGATCCTCGACATAGTCAATCACCGTCGTGTCATGCATCCAAGTGCCGATCTCACCGCGCCGCCGATAGGGCCGCAATGAAGGAACGATTACATCTGGCGCAGCACTCAGAAGTTTCTGGGTACCATCGTCATCAGAGCTGGAAACGAGCGCCTTCGTTACTCCGGCATCGCGCAGCAGTTTGACAGCCTGTTCCGGTGGTACGGCGATAACGGCATCATGGCTGTAGTGAATATGCGCATCAAACAGGGGCAACTCCAGCGCCATAGCTGTGCCAGACATCACCATGAGGATCAGTGTGAAGAATGCTTTCATCGGATTTGCCATTTCTTTTCTGAAAAACGTGTATGAGATGATTTATTGCTGGTGGCCAAATTGACCAGTCCCTATGTTCTTGACCAGTGACGGCGTGAATGGCGCTGAAGCTGGAGAGCCATATGTCGCCTGAAATTTCATTTGCCGATCCTTGGGGTATCTCTGCCATTGTGCTGGCGCTGGGGTTGGGCGGCATTCTCAAGGGTGTAACCGGTGCCGGCGTACCGCTTATTGCTGTGCCAATCATTGCGGCATTTTATGACATCAAGATTGCGGTAGCCCTGTTGGTCATTCCCAATCTGATGACCAATATATGGCAAGGCATCAAATATCGGGCTCATCCGCTTGAAAAAGGCTTCGCCATCAAGTTTGGCATTTGCGGTGCATTGGGTGCGGGGCTGGGCACAATCATGCTGGCTTACTTGCCATCCTCTGTCTTGGGGTTGGCGATTGCGGTCATCATATTTATCTATGTGACGCTTCGTCTTACAATGCCAAATTTACAACTGCCGATAGCCCGCGCACGACGTCTGCTGTGGCCAGCCGGTGTATTTGGCGGTGTGTTGCAGGGCGCTGTTGGTATCTCTGCCCCGATCTCGGTTGCGTTTCTGAACTCGATGCGGATCCCTCGACCCAATTTTGTTTTCACTATCTCTGTATTTTTTACAGCAATGTGCCTGGCGCAATTGCCAGCCCAGATTGCCTACGGCCTGATGAGTTGGAACATCGCTCTTTTCGGTTTCTTTTCCATCATACCGCTGTTTGCAACCATACCCGTTGGCGAATGGATCGGACGGCGGATGAGCCCGGTTGTATTTGATCGCGCCATTTTGCTCGTTCTGTTTGTCTTGGCCATTCGCCTTGCATGGGTTGCGCTTACTTGACCTCAACCGACTGGCTAGAAAGGCTCAGGTTAAAGGAAAGCGCGCCTTCATTGACTAACCATTTTCGGATTTTGAAACTACGCTTGCCTTTGGCATGCATAGGATCGTTGCTTGTTATCTCGGTCGCAGCCTCAAGCGATGAGGCACGATAGATGATCATGCCCGTGCCAAGCATCTGCTCGCCGCTGTCATCAGACAAGGGGCCAGCCAGGAAGAGATTGCCTGCTGCTTCTTGTTGCTGTTGATAAGCAAGGTGGTCGGGCAAGACCTGTTTGACCTCTTCAGGTGGAGCGATCGGTGTGGATTCGACGACAAAGAGTTCGAATGCCAGCGAGCCGCGTTGTTTTGCTTCTGTTTTATAGTCATTCCATGCTGGCATTTCATTTCTCCCTTTGGCTTTGAAATCTCTTCATAGCGTAAAAAATTGCAAATTAAAATATCGATATTTATTGACCTTTGGCATAAAATATGGGTATTTCCTAGAAGGGAAACAATTAACTCGCATTTTTGACGGACAGAATCCTTTATGACGACAATGAGTTTGGAAGATCAGCGCAGTGCCGCACAGCAGGATATTCAAGACCTGAGGGAGGAAATTTCCCACATTGGCCAACCTGCGATCGATCTTTTGCTTACGCGCGCGCGTTCTCATTATGCCTGGCAGGACCGTCCTGTGACCGATGCTCAGATTCACCAGATGTATGACATCGTGAAGATGGGCTCGACCAGCATGAATACCTGCCCGGCGCGATTTGTGCTTGTGAACACTGATGCAGGGCGGGAACGGCTCGCCAAATCCCTAAAACCAGCAAATGTGCCCAAGGTCATGGGTGCTCCCCTCACCGTTATCATCGCTTGGGACACTGAATTTTGGAAACATCTGCCAAAGTTGTTTCCACATGAAGATCGTCGGCACCTGTTTGAAGGAAAAGACGCCCATATCCACGATACAGCGTTTCGAAACTCAACGTTGCAAGGCGCCTATTTCATGATAGCGGCGCGCGCGATTGGCCTGGATGTGGGAGCGATGTCTGGCTTTTCGAACCAGATCGTCGATGAAGAATTTTTTGCAGGAACCACTTTGAAGTCCAATTTTCTGCTCAACATTGGCTATGCCGATGAAAGCGCCTTGTTTCAGCGCCTGCCTCGGTTTGAATTTGATGAAGTATGCAGTTTTGCATGAGTTTCCGTGGATAGGACGCCTGGATGAACATTAGAATGAAAACCACGGTGAAGTTAAGAGCTAAGGCAGATTGCCCTTCGCACTCTCTTGCCAATGTAGCAGTTCGGGATTTGAATTTTGCCATTGATGAGCCGACAGAGCGTGGCGGCACCAATTTGGGACCAACACCGACCGATACTGCGCTAGCAGCGTTGATTGGCTGCACCAATGTGATCGGACATAAATGTGCGTCTAAGCTTGGCATTGATATCGGCCAGATTGCCGTATCGGCGGTGTGCGATTTTGATCGTAGAGGTGTGACGCTGGAAGAGGAAATTGACGTTCCCTTCGAGAAAATTGTGCTCAAGGTCGAAACGTCAAACGTCGTGAGCCAGCAAGATCTCGACAGGCTCGCAGCCGAGGTCGCTAAATTTTGTCCGCTGTCAAAGCTTTTTAGGCAGGGCGGAACAATCATTGAAGAAGAATGGGTGTCTGCCTAGACACTCGAGCAAGCAAACCGGGAGGAAAACATGCCTATCACAACCAAAACTACTCGCCGCACTTTCGCGGCAATTGCCATGGCGACCACAGCGTTGCTGGGCACCACGGCGGCGCCTGTCAATGCTGCTGAATCAATTAATATGATCGCAATTGATGGTTATCCGGATCGTTCGATGTGGGTAAAGGAATTTTCTGCGATGTTCATTCCGCGTGTCAATGAGTTGCTTGCCGAAAAAGGTGAGTATGAAATCAACTGGCAGGAGTCCTACGGTGGATCTATCGTCAAGCCGCGTGGCGTGCTGGAAGGCATCAAACTTGGCTTGGGCGACATTGGCATCGTCACAACGATTTTCCACAATTCCGCGTTGCCAACACAGGGCATTTCCGCTGTCACACCGTTCATAGCTGCTGACGCCCGGGCAGTAGCCAAGGCAGTTGATGAGGTCGCGAAGGAATTCCCTTCCATTAATGCCGAGTTCGATGCTGAGAACCAGGTTTATCTGGCGACTGGTGTGGTGCTCGACAGCTACCAGGTGTTCTGCACCGAGCCAGTGACCGGCGTCGCTGATCTTGAGGGCAAGAAGGTTGCCGGCGCTGGCTATAACCTGCGCTATCTTGAGGGAATTCCCGGCGCAGCAGGTGTTCGTGGCGGATTGCCGAACTTCTACAATATGGTGCAGACCGGTGTTGTCGATTGCGCTATGCTTTGGCCTGAAGCTGCAAAGACCTTCAAGATTGCAGAAGTTGCGCCACACATGCTCAAAGCTGATCTGGGTGCTGTGAATTCCAAGACAGTTACAGTGAACAAAGATGTTTGGGCCAAGCTACCCGATGGCGTAAAGGAAGTCCTGCAGCAGGTTGCTGTCGAGTATCGTGACCATGTTGCCGGTGTCGCGATGGATCGCGCCGGCGAGTCGCTGGATGCCTACAAGTCTGGTGGTGGAACTGTGGTCGAGATGTCAGCTGAAGCCCGAAAGGCGTGGGCAGATTCAATGCCTAACATCGCTGCCGACTGGGCAGAGGGTCTGAATAAAAAAGGTGCCAAAGGCAGCGAAATGCTGGCAGCATATATCGGCAAACTGAAAGCGGCCGGCTTCGAGCCCGTTCGTGACTGGTCAGCCGACTCAATGTAATTGGCCTATAGGATCTGGCGGAGGATATAAGAATAATGCAGGCAATCCGCCGGATCTATTCGCCAATTGTGAATATTGCGCTTGTTGCAAACACAATTGGCACGGTCGTAATTTTTATCCTCGTCGCTATCATGAATGTCGATGTGATAGCGCGAGGCATTTTCAATGCGCCACTGCGCGGCGTGTTTGAAGTGGTTATCTTTTCACTTGCACTAATTGTTTTCTTGCAGCTGCCTGATGTTGTGCACTCCAACAGGTTGACGCGGTCAGATGGATTTTTGACGCTGGCCCAAAACCGGATGCCCATTTTTGGTCATTTCCTGGGGCGTGCCATTGATTTGCTTGCGGGCATATTCATGGCATGCATCGCTTATTCCTATTGGCCGGAAGTCGTTGACTCCTTCGGTTCATGCCGGTTCATTGCCGGCCCGGAATTTGGCGGACCGGTTGAAGGGGGGCTTATGGCTCAACTGCAAGCTGGATGGAACCGGTGCGAATACTACGGCACGCCCGGCATTTTTACCGCACCATGGTTTCCGGTCAAATTCGTGATCGCCTTCAGTGTTTCGCTATGTTCGATCATTTTCTTCTTCAAGGTCCTGATGGGTAATCGTAATCCTGTTACCAACGATGATGTGGAGAGCCCGGTATGACCCCGGTTGAAATTGGCGCTTTCTCAGTCGTCGCCATCGTCGTGATGGTTTATTTGGGTGTTTATATTCCCATAGCACTCGGTGTTGTTTCGTTTGTCTCCATATGGATCATGCGCGACAATCCGGTCATCGCCTTCAACTTTCTGAAAGTAGCAGTCGAGAAGGGCGTTACGTCCTACTCTTTTGCCACGATTCCGCTTTTCACCGTCATGGGCTTGCTGGTTTCCAAAGCAGGGTTAGGGCGAGATATCTACATTGTCATGAACCGCGCGTTTCGCGCGGTGACGGGTGGAATCGGCATTGCAACGGTGGGTGCCAATGCGGTTTTCGCGGCGGTTACCGGATCTTCCATCGCCTCGGCATCCGTTTTTACGCGAATTGCAGTGCCCGAGATGCGCAGCTTCAGTTATTCCAAGCGATTTGCCGTGGGGGTGGTTGCCGGTTCATCGGTGCTTGGCATGATCATTCCGCCCAGCGCGATGCTCATCATATACTCATTCGTGGCCGAAGTTTCAGTTGGCGACATGTTTCTTGCGGGCATTGTTCCCGGCATCATTTTGACGATCGCCTATATTGCTTGGATCATCATGGCGGGTCACATCCGCCCATCCTATCTTGGTACCGATATCGGCATGACAGAAGTCGCACCGCTGAGCTGGATTGAGATTATCGACAAAACCGTGCCTACCGTGGCGCTGATAACCATCGTGCTTGGCGGCATCTATAATGGTTGGTTGACACCGGTTGAAGCAGGCGCGGCGGGCGCTTTGGCAGCACTCGTTATTGCTGTGATGCGCCGAAGCATATCGTGGCGTGGATTGTGGGAAACGGCAATTGAAACCGGCCATATTACAGCGTCAATCCTGTTTTTGATTGCCATGGCATCGTTGTATTCAAGCATGCTTGGATTTGCCGCTCTGCCCAATCAGCTCAACGCATTCCTTGAGAGCTACAATCTGGGCTTTACAGAAGTGATGATCCTGTATGTGGTTCTCATGCTCTTCCTTGGCACCATATTGGATACTGCATCGATCATTTTGATCGTGGTGCCGCTCTTCATTGCTTTGATGGAATCAATGGGCATGAGTGTCATTTGGTTTGGCATTGTCACTGTCATTGGTGCAGAGATCGGATTGCTGACGCCGCCGCTTGGTATTTCCTGTTTCGTCATCAAGGCGACCATCAATGATCCGGACATCAGCCTGAAGGATGTATTCTTTGGTGCGTTCCCATTCGCCGCGATCATGTTGCTCGTGCTGATCTTGTTGATCGCCTATCCGCAATTATCGATTGGTATTCTAAATTAATTTCTACTGGAGGTTTGCCCATGCGCAACGTAAGCGAAGACACACTGACCCAGACATTTCTCGACTACATGTCCGATGATACAGATGGGCGTGTGCGGTACCTGCTCACTGAGCTTGCAACCCGGCTGCACGGATTTATCCGCGACACCGGTCTGACACATGATGAATGGCGCAAGGCGCTGGAATTACTTTTCAAGGCCGGCGAAATCTCAGATGCAGAGCGCAACGAATTCGTGCTCTTTTCTGATGTTCTGGGTGTTTCATCTCTGGTTGACATCATTAACTCGACACCGGATGGCACGCCCTCGAGTGTGCTTGGACCGTTTCACGTTCTGGGCGCACCTGATGTGAAAGTTGGCGCCGATTTGAAGGGTGAGAACGAAGGAGACCTTGTGGTTGTCGGTGGTCGTGTTCTCGACACCGATGGCAACCCGATCGAGGGCGCCGAGTTGGAGATTTGGCAGACGGCAGACAATGGTCTTTACTCTGGGCAGGACGAAAGCCAGCCAGAGTACAATCTACGTGCCCATATGGTTAGTGATGCGGATGGGCGTTACCTCTTTTCGACGGTACGGCCTGCGCCCTATACGGTGCCCGATGATGGTCCGGTTGGTGAACTGCTTGCTGCGACCGGGCGACACCCCTGGCGCCCTTCGCATTTGCACTTCATTGCCACAGCGAAGGGGTTTCGCAGCCTGGTGACAGAAGTCTTTCCAAGTGATGATCCTTATCTCGACGAAGATGCGGTGTTTGGTGTGCGCGAACAATTGATCATGGAGTACCAGGAAAGGAACGACGCTTCTGACCTGCCTGACGATCTGGAAATCAAAGACAAGATTGAAGGAACCTTTTACGTCGTTGATTTTGACTTCGTGCTGTCGAAGGAAGCTTGATTGGACGCTACAGTGCCTGGTTCTTTTGCGGCGCCGTTGCGACCGGGATAATGGAGTTAATCCAACTCCCAAACTGGGCCAGCGTTCCAGATAAAAGCTGAGGCGCTCTCAATTAACCCACGAGTTCATCGCGCACAAACGTGCTGGTCTGATTGTAGTGATTGACGAGTAATCTGCAGGCCAGCGTCTCGTCGCGCGACAATACCGCATCGCAAATCGCATTGTGTTCTTCGGCGATGTTTCGTTCTGGGTAAGCGACGGCACCCGAAAGCTGGCGATAGCGCACATTCTGATCATAGAGTTGGTCACAGAACTTCAACAACATCGATGAGCCACATTCTGAAATGAGCGTCATGTGAAATTGCTTGTGTGCATCCTCCCATTCATCATTAGAGACAAATTTGTCAGACGACTGAGATCGGGGAATGCGAGACAGGCGATAGTTAGCCAGGACAACTCTTTCCTCCCAATTGCTGGATCCGGCGAGGATTGATTCCCGCAACGCCATTTCTTCCAGCCAGCAGCGCGTTTTGAGCAGTTCGTCAAACTCTTGCACGCTGACGCTTGCAACCTTGAAACCGCGTTGGTCGAGACGCTCGACAAACTGGTCGGATGTCAGAAGGCTCAGTGCTTCTCTAATCGGGCTGGTGCCAACATTATATTGGACCCGCAGTTCTTCAATCTTCAATTTCTGGCCTGGTTTAAGTGCACCGGATATGATGTCTTGGCGAAGCTTGGAATAAGCACGACTGGTCATGGACTCGGGGCCGGCAGCATCATTTGACTGCGTGGTGGCATTTGATCCGCCATCCAGTATCTTTGAATTATCTTTGCTCAGCACCATTTGCGTCTCACCAATCATTTCTTCTCATATTAGTTGGTTTTTCCCTCAAACCAATGATCTGTCTCTGATATTCGGTGGATTTACGCTGCGATCGAATGTTTTGGCCAAAGAAGACACCTCAGATGACACCTTCACTTCGCCCGTCTTTACAAACACCTC
>JAHEJF010000532.1 GCA_024639025.1 Ahrensia sp.
CCGCCGGTTTCGGGCCACCCGAAACAGCCACGTTCCCAAGGACGATTTGCTCGGATCAAACAGATGTGCCTTGTGCCAAAGCACAATCATCACTTCCTGGGCGAGATCTTCAGCGGCGCTGTCATCCAAATTCAAACCGCGCAAATATGCTTTCACCCGCGGGGCAAAATAGTCGAACAACTCACCAAATGCCTTCTTATCCCGGCTCTCAGCAACGCTCGCAGCAAGCAAGGCAAAGTTTTTGTGCAGTTCGCTGCTCATGAGAAGATGGTCCACCCGAAAAAATCGCCGCCTGGCAATACACCACATGATGTTCGCTCTTTTAGCGGCAATTAAATGGAACTTTCACTCGAACGCCACGCCAAAGTCAAACTCTTGCCGCTTTCTTTTTTCATTTTTTCGTTTGGGACGCAAAGGGTTCGGCGATTTGGGCTAAAAATCCCCCTGCAACACAGTGTTTTGGCTGTTTGTTTAGGATTTAGTAACCATCATTAAGCCATGGTCAGAAGGTCGACGGGCGCCAGTCCGTCGCCATGAAGTCGCCAACCCACAGAAGTGGTAGGGAATATGATTCAGGGATCAAAATTCGTCGTAACAATGCTAGCGGCTGGCGCGCTTGCTGCATCGGCAAGCATTGCATTTGCGCAGACGCCGACGCGCATAGGTCAATTCAACGATTGGAGCGCCATCAGCTACCAATCGGCCAACGGCAAGGTCTGCTATGCGGTATCTGTGCCGACAACCAATGAACCAACAAGCGTTGATCATGGTGACAACTTTTTCGTTGTGACCCAGCGCCGCGGCCAAAACATAACCTATGAACCACAGTTCATCGCCGGTTATAATTTGAAAGAAGCCTCAAAAGTCACTGTGACCATTGACGGCAAGTCTTTCTCATTTTTCTCCAAGGAAAAATCAGCCTGGACTGAAAATGCAGCTGAAGATCCATCGATCGTCGCAGCCATGCGCGCCGGGTCAAAAATGAATATCAAGGCCGTCTCTCGCCGAGGCACAAATACTTCCTATGAGTATTCATTGTCAGGAATCACAGCTGCACTCAACGCAATTGAAAGCTGCAAATAAGCGGCTCTTGGGATCTCCAGTCCCGTCAAACTAACCGGGCCTCGGCCCGGTTTTTTATGCTTAGCATTCATCAATGCGCCGGTAGTGACCTACGGGCGTGCCTATGATATGAGCATGTCGATTCCTGCAATTTGAAGAAGATTGTTCCATGGCAACGTCACTGGACTTAACAGATGAAGGCGTGCGCAAAGCACTTTCTGACGTAGCGCGCAAATCGCTCGACGAACGCGAATCTCTCATCGGACTATCCCGCGAGAAGCTGTCACAGGCGCTCCGAGATGCAGGTGTCTCCGATAAGCAAGTCAAGATGCGCACCCAGCAACTGTGGCACTGGCTCTATATTCGGGGCGTTGAGGATTTTGATCTGATGTCCAATCTGGGCAAGGATCTGCGCTCCTTGTTGAAGCAAAAGTTTACAATCGCCCAACCTGAAATTGTCGAAGAACAATTATCCGTTGATGGTACCTGCAAATGGCTGATGCGGTTTCCGGCCCGCGGTGCTGGAAAACCTGTCGAGATTGAGACCGTCTATATTCCTGAAGAGGGGCGCGGCACGCTTTGTGTTTCAAGCCAGGTCGGTTGCACGCTGACCTGTACCTTCTGCCATACAGGGACACAAACATTGGTGCGCAATCTCACCGCGGGAGAGATTGTTGCACAGGTCATGCTGGCGCGTAAGCGGCTGGGCGACTTTCCTGATCTGGACACGCCTGCTGGGGCGATTGTGCCGGGAGAGGGGCGAAAGGTCACAAATATCGTCATGATGGGCATGGGTGAACCGCTCTACAATTATGACAATGTGCGCGACGCCATGAACATTTTTTCGGATGGGGAGGGCCTTTCGCTTTCAAGGCGCAGAATAACGCTGTCCACCTCTGGCGTGGTACCCAATATTGTAAGAATTGGCGAGGAAACCGGGGCCATGCTCGCCATTTCGCTACATGCCGTCACCGACGAATTGCGCAATGTGCTTGTGCCGATCAACAAAAAATACCCGCTGAGCGAACTGCTGCAGGCCTGTAGGAACTATCCCGGACTGTCCAATGCACGACGCATCACCTTCGAATATGTGATGCTCAAAGGTGTCAACGACTCCTTGCAAGATGCAAAAGAACTGGTCCAATTGCTCAAGGGCATTCCCTCAAAGATCAATTTGATCCCATTCAACAAATGGCCCGGTTCCGAGTATGAGTGTTCGGACTGGGACAAGATCGAGG
>JAHEJF010000056.1 GCA_024639025.1 Ahrensia sp.
CGACAAGCTGTCCATAAAGCAGCCAAACACCAGATACACGAGCAGGATTATGGCCAGCACAAGCCACGGGCTAAAACCCTGCCCGGCAATATAAGTGGAGGTTTCCTGCGGCAGCAGCGTCAGAGCCAAAAAACCGTTGAAATAGGCGGCGCCCAGAATGATCAGGAAGATCATCGCTGTATTGGAAGCCGTTTCCAACAACGCGTCAACAAAGTCCTGCCGGGTTGCCTTACCGCTAAACAGCGCCACAATGCCTGTACTTGTGGCACCGATGGCCGCCGCCTCGGTTGGTGTGAACCAGCCAAAATAGATGCCTCCCACAACCAGCACAAAAATGGTGAGTACCGGCCAAATCGCAGCCAGCGCCTTGAACCGGTCCGCATAGTTGATCTTTGCATGGAGCTTTTCAGATCCCGGCGAAAACCGGACATAGGCCGATATCACCAGCATGTAACCCAGCGCTGCGAGCAAGCCCGGAACCAACGCTGCCAGGAAGAGTTTAGCGATGTTTTGCTCAGCGATGATGGCATAAATCACCAGGACAATTGATGGTGGGATGAGAATGCCCAGGGTTCCACCAGCTGCCAAAGTGGCGTTCGCCAGACCGCCGGAATAGCCTGAACGTTTGAGCTCCGGCAAAGCCACCTGCCCCATCGTCGCAGCAGTGGCCAGCGATGAGCCGCAGATGGAGCCAAAACCGGCCGATGCCCCGACTGCTGCCATCGCGACGCCGCCCCTTCTGTGCCCCAGCCAGGCTTCAGCTGCCCGGAACAGAGATTGGGACATTCCGCCGAGCGTCGCGAACTGGCCCATCAGCAGGAATAAAGGAACGATGGAAAGCGAATAGTTGGAGAAAGTAGAATAGGTTTCAGTCTTCATCTTTGCCAGCACGACGTTCCAGTCACCAAGCAGATAGGCGGTACCGCCCAGTCCGCATACCAGCATTGCCAGCCCAATCGGCATGCGCAAAAATATCAGCGCAATCAGCACCGGAATGGCAATCAAACCGACTTCGATATTGCTCATGGCGGGTCACCGGCGAGATTGACCAATGCGTCCAAACGCATTTTCAAACTGTACAAACCAATCAGCGTTGCCATTCCGCCTGCAATTGTGCAGGCGGCATAAGCCCACCAAACCGGCCATTGGAGCAAAAACGTTGTTTCGTTGTACAGCATACGGTCATTCATGCCCGCAAAAAGCCTGAGGCTCATCAAGCCGAGCACCAAAACCAAAAGCCCCTCCCACACCAGCAACAGCAGCGCATTGACGCGGTGAGGAAGTGCGCGTCTTGTAAAGACGTCAACTGCCGCATGTCTCTGATTGAGCTGACACCACGGCAGAAAAAGAAACACAGCAAGTGCAATGCCCATTTCTACCAGCTCAAAATCACCGGTTATCGGTGCAAAGCGCTGAAGCAACTCTGCCAGCGAACCCAGATTGCTTTTCATCCAGGCCACATTACCGAAAGTATTGAGCATTCGGCCCAGCACGCTCAAACAGGTGACAGCCATCAACACAAGCAAAATGGCACCGCCGGTCAACGCCATCAACTTGGCGGTGCCAAAGGCCAATTTGCGCCACACACTCATTTTCAGTCCTTGAAAATTGCGCGTATGAGTGGCGAGTGAGGATCGCGTAATCCATCGATCACATCGAAATGATGGCGACCCGCTTCTTCGACACACGATGTCACTGATCCAAGCCCGATCCAGATATTGGAGAGCAACTGGTTTTGCCGAATGAACTCAGGCCGCTCATCAATGCCGACCCAACAAACAACATCGGCATTTTCAGCCGGCTGCGACAGCGCTGGGCTCCATTGTGTGGCTTTCTGAGGTGTGAGTTTCAGCCGCTCGTTGAGCTCAGTATTGAGCAAGGGCCTGAGATCATGCACGCCAGCAATCGAAACCGTCCTTTCTATTCGCTCGGCAACCGATGTTACCGGCCCATGATTTGTGCAGGTGAGCATCGTGACAATTTGGCCGCCAGCTGAGTGTCCGCACAAATAGATCGGGCCGGAGACTTGTGAAGCGCACTGCTCTAGCGCTGATCTTGCCGAGACCAGAATATCCCCGATTTCGACATCCGGACAAAGCGGATATGAAGGCATGCAGACGTGGTAGTCCTTGGCCAGCGCGCCGGTTGCAAAATGCGACCAGAGCGACTTGTCGAACCGCAACCAATATCCGCCATGCACAAAGAACAGCAGGCCCTTGGATGGTCCTGAGGGATGAAACAGATCATACTTTTCCCGGTCACCACTGCCATAGGCAACATCAAGATCGCAGATGACCTGTTTCCGAAAAGCAGCAGCATCGTCTTCCCAGCGCGGAATGAAGTCCTCCCCGCCAGGAATATGGGCAATGTTCGAATAAGCATCGTCCCAATCCGCGATGCGCTGCATGGACATCAATCGACGATTTTTGCTTCGGTAGCGGCGCGCAGTTCGTCTTCGCTGACGCCATCCGCAGTCTCGACGATCTTCAACCCGCCTTCGACCACATCCAACACACCCAGATTGGTGATGATCCGGTCAACAACGCCTGCCCCGGTCAGGGGCAAGGTGCATTGCTTGAGCAACTTGCTGTCGCCATGCTTGTTGGTGTGATCCATCACCACCACTACCCGTCCAACACCAGCAACCAGGTCCATCGCCCCGCCCATGCCTTTGACGAGCTTGCCAGGGATCATCCAGTTCGCCAGATCACCATTTTCTGCCACTTCCATTGCGCCCAGGATCGCCATGGCAATCTTGCCGCCCCGAATCATGCCAAAGCTCTGCGATGAGTCGAAATAAGCTGTTTGGGGCAACTCTGTGATCGTCTGCTTTCCAGCGTTGATCAAGTCAGCATCAATGTTTTCTTCAGTTGGAAACGGTCCCATGCCCAGCATGCCGTTTTCTGATTGAAGCGTCACCTCAACATTATCGGGAATATAGTTGGAGACCAAAGTCGGAATCCCGATTCCCAGATTGACATAGGTGCCATCCTGCAATTCTTGCGCTGCGCGGGCGGCCATTTGATTTCTGTCCCAAGCCATGGATTAAGCCTCCCGAATTGTGCGTTGCTCGATGCGTTTTTCGTGCTCACCCTGAATGAGGCGATGCACGTAAATGCCCGGCAAATGTATATGGTCGGGGTCGATGGACCCAACCGGAACAATTTCTTCAACTTCAAGCACGCATGTTTTGCCGCACATGGCAGCTGGCGGATTGAAGTTGCGGGCCGTCTTGCGAAAGATGGCATTGCCAGTCTGGTCCGCTTTCCATGCCTTGACGATCGCCAGATCGGCAAAGATGCCCTCTTCCATAATGTAGGTTTCGCCATTGAACTCTTTATGCTCTTTGCCCTCGGCAATCACCGTTCCAACACCTGTTTTGGTATAAAAACCCGGGATACCACAGCCACCAGCGCGCATGCGTTCAGCCAGTGTGCCCTGCGGGTTGAATTCCAGCTCCAGTTCACCAGAGAGGTATTGGCGCATGAATTCAGCGTTCTCGCCAACATAGGAGGAGATCATTTTTTTCACTTGGCGTGTCTGCAACAAGATACCGATACCAAAATCATCCACACCCGCATTATTGGATGCAAATGTCAGGTCCTTGGTACCCGCTTCCTTGATCGCCTGCAGCAACAATTCGGGGATACCGCACAAGCCAAAACCACCGGCCGCAATGAACATGTCGTCATGCAGCAGCCCGTCCAGGGCAGCAGTTGCATTGGGATAAATCTTATTCATAAACACCTCCTGAAAGCATCGCGCCAGGGCGATCCGCATGGGCGTTGTTTGATAGTGCATCGCAGCATTGTCAAGCAAACCAACCCATCAAGCTGTCATTAGATCGATTTAATCCGTTTATTGCATTTCAATGACCGCAATGCGGGTCAGATTGTGGAAATCAATCGGCGGTCCACCCACCGTCAACGATGATGCTTGTCCCTGTGATAAGCGCAGAGGCATCCGATGCGAGAAACACTACGGCGCCCATAATGTCTTCAATCTCACCCACCCGGCCGAGCTTGATCTTCTCTTCGAGCCATTTCACCCGCTCTGGATTGTCAAAGGTCGAGGCCGTCATGGGTGTGCGAATAAATGTCGGCGCAATGGTGTTGACCCGGATTTGGTGCTCGGCCAATTCAATCGCCGATGCCCGTGTTATCCCCTCAATACCCCATTTAGCACCGCAGTAGACCGAGCGCTCAAGCCCACCAACGTGTCCCATCTGGCTTGATGTGTGGATGATTGAGCCTCCCTTGCCTTGCTTGATCATGCCTTTGGCAACTTCCTGGGCCACGAAGAAAGCCGCTTTCAAGTCCAAATCAGTGATTTTGTCGAAGTTCTCTTCCGTGACATCCACGTAGGGCATCGGTTCGTTGGTACCCGCATTGTTGAACAACACATCAAAGGGGCCATACTGTTTGATCGCCGAAACCATTGCCGCGTGATCACCCACATCCAGTGAAATGCCCTCGGCAGAAAATCCTGCATCCCGCAACACTTGCGCAGATTTTCCAATCTCGACTGCATTGCGCGCTGCCATGACGACGTGCGCACCCTGTTCGGCAAGTGCCACCGCACCGCCCAATCCGATGCCGCGGGATGCGCCCGTGACCAGTGCTTTTTTTCCATCCAGACGAAATGAGGGAGTTTTGGGAAGTTCCATATCTTACCTTTGCGATGCGATTGTGAGTTCTTTCAAATTCTCTTTGCCATGTTGCACAATTCGAGCACAAGGCATACTATTAGCTTTTGATACTATTAGTCTCATTAATTGATATATAATTTGGAGATTTCCTTGGAATCTGGGCAGTTATGCAAACTGGACCAATGAAGCGCAAAATCTGGCACTGAAGGTTCCGATCGCGCTTATACTAACCCAAACCCGAGCGGCAGACGCAGTCCGCATTTCCAAAACAACCTCTATAGGCGGGAGAAAAGCGCAATGAAAATGACAACCGAGGAAGCATTTGTAAAAACACTGCAAATGCATGGCATCGAACATGCCTTTGGTATTATTGGTTCTGCCATGATGGCGATTTCGGACCTGTTTCCCGCAGCCGGCATCAAGTTCTGGGACTGTGCCCATGAAACATCTGGCGGCATGATCGCGGACGGCTTCACCCGCGCATCGGGCAAGATGTCCATGATGATCGCGCAAAACGGCCCAGGCATCACGAACTTCGTAACGCCAGTGAAAACAGCGTACTGGAACCACACACCGCTGTTGCTGGTGACACCACAAGCTGCCAACAAAACAATCGGTCAGGGCGGTTTCCAGGAAATCGAGCAAATGAAACTGTTCGAAGATATGGTTTGCTACCAGGAAGAAGTGCGTGACCCGTCGCGCATGGCAGAAGTGCTCAACCGGGTTATCGAAAAAGCCTGGCGCGGTTCAGCGCCTGCACAAATCAACGTGCCGCGCGATTACTGGACGCAAGTCATCGACATCGAACTGCCGCAGATTGTCCGTCTTGAGCGTCCTCGCGGCGGTGCACAGGCAATCAAGGAAGCTGCCCAATTGCTGTCATCAGCAAAATTTCCGGTCATCTTGAATGGCGCAGGCGTGATTCTTGCCGGCGCTATTCCAGCATCCGCCGCACTAGCCGAAAAACTCTCCGCTCCTGTATGTTGTGGCTACCAGCATAATGACGCCTTCCCTGGCTCTCACCCAATGCATGTTGGTCCGTTGGGTTATAACGGCTCCAAGGCCGCGATGGAGCTGATCGCACAGGCCGATGTGGTTCTGGCTCTGGGCACGCGCCTCAATCCCTTTTCGACTCTACCGGGCTACGGCATCGATTATTGGCCGAAGGATGCAAAGATCATCCAGGTTGACATGAATTCCGATCGCATTGGCCTGACCAAGAAAGTATCGGTCGGCATCCAGGGCGACGCCAAGCTGGTCGCGGAACAATTGCTCGAGCAATTGTCCGATAGTGCCGGCGACGCCGGACGCAAAGAGCGCGAAGCACTGGTCCACCAGACCAAATCATCATGGGCCCAGGCTCTGACATCAATGGATCACGAGGATGACGATCCGGGCACCAACTGGAACGAGCGTGCGCGCGACCGTGAACCGGAGCGCATGTCGCCAAGAATGGCGTGGCGTGCAATTCAGGCCGCACTGCCGAAAGAAGCCATTATCTCTTCTGATATCGGCAACAATTGCGCCATCGGCAACGCCTACCCTTCCTTTGACAAGTCGCGCAAATATCTGGCCCCCGGTCTTTTCGGCCCTTGCGGCTATGGCTTGCCGGCGATTGTTGGGGCCAAAATCGCCTGCCCCGACACGCCAGTTGTCGGCTTTGCCGGTGATGGTGCATTTGGAATATCTATGAACGAGATGACCGCCATTGGACGCAATGACTGGCCGCCGATCACGATGGTGATCTTCCGCAACTACCAATGGGGCGCAGAGAAACGCAATACCACGCTGTGGTTTGACGATAACTTTGTCGGCACTGAACTCAATCTTGGTGTTGAATACGCCAAAGTGGCCGAAGGGTGTGGACTGAAAGGCGTCCAGGTGCGTTCAATGGACCAACTAACAGAGGCGCTCGACAAGGCGGTCGAAGATCAGATGAAGCGGAACGAAACCACATTCATCGAGGTTGTTCTCAACCAGGAACTGGGTGAGCCATTCCGCCGCGATGCAATGAAGAAGCCCGTTTCCGTTGCTGGCATCGACCCCAATGATATGCGTCCGCAAGAAGCCGCTGAATAATAACAAAGCGGGGACAACCATAAGCTCTGCCAGTGTTTGGGAACATTGGCAGGGCATTTTTTTGCCAAGGAACAAACCCCCAGTAAAGAGCGGTCGATATTGGGAAAGCACGACATGCATGTTACCCAAGTCCCAAGCAAAGGAATAAACAGATATGATCGACCCGATGCAGGACATTTATGCCAAGGCCAAAAGCGTCAAACGGCATATCGTGTTGGCCGAAGGTTTGGATCCACGCATCATTGATGGTGCTGCAGCGGCGTTGGATCAACAACTGGCAGAAGTCACTTTGCTTGGCCCGAAACAGGAAGTCGCCGACAAGATTGCCTCGCAGGGGCATGATGCCGCCCTGTTCAACGTGATCAATCCGGCCGATACACAGCATCACGAAACATATGCCAGCGGCTTTTACGAATTGCGACGCAATAAGGGAATTTCGAAGAGCTATGCCCATGAGGGGATGAAGAACCCGCTCAATTTCGCCGCCATGATGGTGCGGCTAGGTGATGCAGACGGTTCCGTTGCCGGCGCCATTGCAACCACGGCAGACACCGTGCGGGCAGCTTTGCAAATTATCAAGAAATCTCCACAAGCAGCGTCAGTCTCAAGCTTTTTCTTGATGGTCCTGGATCAACCTCATCACGCCAGAAAAGGTGCGATGGTGTTTGCCGACTGTGGCCTGACTATTGAACCTGATTCCGATCAGTTGGCCGATATCGCCATTGCATCGGCAACCTCACTCAGCGAGTTGACGAACCAGGTTCCCAAGGTTGCCATGCTTTCGTTCTCAACCATGGGCAGCGCCCGCCATGACAAGGTCAGCAAGGTTCAAAAGGCCACCGATCTGGTACGGGAGAAGGCCCCGGAATTGATCGTATCGGGAGAACTTCAATTTGACGCGGCCTTCGTGCCTGCTGTCGCAGCATCAAAAGCGCCGGGAGACGCGGTGCAGGGTGAAGCCAATGTGTTTGTCTTTCCAAATCTTGATGCGGGAAATTTGGGGTACAAAATCGCTCAGCGCATTGGCGGCGCCAAAGCAATTGGTCCTATTCTTCAAGGACTGGCAAAACCGGCCAACGACCTGTCACGCGGGTGCTCGGCGCAGGATGTGACCGATATGATCGCCATCACCGCAGCGCAGGTAAAGTGATTCAGGAACAAAACCTTACAGGTGAATCTTGAATCGATCTCTGATCTTTGCATCTGTCGTTGCATCAATAAGTGACGATGTTTGCTCACTGAGAATTTCATCAACCCTTGCGGTCGCCTTGGTGAGTAGATCCGGCTTACCCAATTCTTCCCACTCTTTCGGGCTCGAGCGATCTGCAACATCAGGATACACATAATCACGCTGCATGAGCTCAAGGGTCTGTGCATGCCCAAGATAATGGCCTGGTCCGCCCATACAGACTTCCCTGATAACATCTATGTTGACCGAGTCTTCGCTCACCTCGATGCCCCGCACGCAGCGCAAGACCTGGCCAAGCATGTCATTGCCCAGTACCAGCGATTCAAAACAGAAACCAAGCAAGGACGCATGCATACCGACAGCCTCATAGACCATGTTGAGGCCGGTCAATCCCGCCATGACATTGGATATGCCCTGCTCCCAACCTGCTTGCATGTCGGGCATTTTGGAATCAGCGATACCGGCAGCTGCACCGCCGGGAAGTCCATAAA
>JAHEJF010000533.1 GCA_024639025.1 Ahrensia sp.
GGCATTTTCAGCTGAAGTGATTGATCACGAAGTCGACTGGTTTGATGTGTTGAATAACAGTCCGGTGCCCATTGACCTGTACCAGGGAGATCAGGACCCGCAGTCTCCTTTGGAGACAGTTAATGAAATTATTGACGGCATGGATCACGTGAAGCTCACCCTTGTCCGCAATGCGGGTCAGATCCTTTTTTTCGGTAACTGGCGTGGTATTCTTGCCCGGGTCAAGGAACTTGGCACCGTGGCGCAGAGATGAGTTTCCTTAGCGTTATACCCAATTTGGGGGATGCGAGCTTACCTAGAGACGTACATTACGTAATGAATTGGAAACAGATGTTGTTTTTCCATGCCTTGCCGTATTCCAAAGATTGGGTAGGGCGTTGCGCTCAGAACTGAGACTCCGTCAGCGTTTGATGGAATCTCGGCACCCGGATTTATCCAATATTTTCAATGCCCAAATCCGCGCCAGCGTTTCAGTTGAAGACTGAAACGCTCCAGTTGCCGTTTCAACGGCCCATTGAGTGCCGAGCTTCAATCCGTCGCATAAACGCTTCTGCGGTGCGTAAGTCTATTGCAGAACTCGATTTGGTCTAACCAAGTGCCTTTACGCCAGGCAGTTCCTTGCCTTCCATCCACTCGAGAAAGGCACCACCTGCGGTGGAAATATAGGTAAAATCATCAGCCACGCCTGCCTGGTTGAGCGCCGAGACGGTATCGCCCCCACCTGCAACGGAAACCAGACGTCCGGTTTTGGTCAATTCGGCAGCCGCCTTGGCTGTGGCCATGGTGGCGGTGTCAAATGGTGGCATTTCGAATACCCCAAATGGACCATTCCAGATTAGCGTGTTGAGCTGCTCGAACTCCGCAATCACATTCTTGATCGCTTTGTCGCCGGCATCCAGCGACATCTGTTCGTCTCTCAACTTGGTGTTTTCGTCAAAATCGACGATCTCCACGGGCGCGTTGGCGGCGAATTCGGTGGTCACCCTTCCATCAATGGGCAGGATGATGCGGCAATCATTTTTCGCCGCTTCAGCCATGATGGCGCGCGCCTTGTCATGCATATCCGCCTCCTGAAGCGAGGCACCCATTTGTGCGCCATTGGCAGCAATGAATGTGTTGGCCATGCCTCCGCCAATGATCAAGACATCAATCTTGCTGACAAGGTTTTCCAGAAGATCAATCTTGGTTGAGACCTTGGCACCGCCCACGACGGCACCGAGCGGACGCGTTGGATTGCCCAATGCACTGTTGAGTGCTTCCAACTCGGCCTGCATTGTTCGGCCCGCATAGGCAGGGAGCAAGTGTGCCAGGCCCTCGGTTGATGCATGGGCGCGGTGCGCGGCCGAAAATGCATCATTGACATAGATGTCGCCATTGATGGCCAACTGTTTTGCGAACTCTGGGTCGTTGTTTTCCTCGCCAGCATGAAAGCGGGTGTTCTCCAGCAGCACCACATCACCGGATGCCATTTCCTCAACTTCCTTGAGCGCGATATCGCCGATGCAGTTGCTGCCGAAATCAACCCTGTGATCCAACACTTCTTCGAGCGCAAGCGCCACCGGACGCAGGCTCATTTCCTCGACCTCTTTGCCTTTTGGACGTCCAAAATGGGCCAGCAAGATTACCTTTGCGCCTTTGGCTGACAGTTCCTCAATCGTGGGAGCGATCCGTGTCAACCGTGTCTTGTCGGTCACCAAACCATCGGCCATGGGCACATTCAAATCGACACGCACAAGCGCACGTTTACCAGCGATATCTTCAGGCAGGTCATCGAGTGTCTTAAAGGTCATGATTTACTTCTGTTCTTTTTGATCTGTTTTGGGTTTTGGAAAACTGAAGGAGCGATCGGCGTCCCATCATCTGTAATTGCATGATTGTCAAATGTATCAAAGCCAGCGGGAATCACGGTGCCGTCCTGCGCAAATGCCAGAAAGATATGCTTTGAATTTGTCGGCGAGCGCTCAAACCAGTCGGGATTGTCAAATGTCCCGCCAAATAGTCCAACAACATCGGGGAAACGCTCAAAGGACAGGTTTATTTTGGTCCCACAATTCTCGCAGAAATGGACGTGCACCATCTGTTTGCTTCCGGTAGAGCGGTGATCGTACTGTTTTGGCTGACCTTTCAACATGGTGAAATCGGATTTGCTGAATATCGGTTCAACCAGATAAGCGCCACCTGTGGCGCGCTGACAAAACCGGCAATGACAAAGTGTGACCCGCAGTGGCGGATTGGAAACGCCATATCTGATTTCACCGCATAGACATCCACCTTCTGCAATGCTCATGTCATTTC
>JAHEJF010000534.1 GCA_024639025.1 Ahrensia sp.
AGTTGTCCGAGTTCAGCGTAGTGCATCATCGCGTCGGGGTATTTCAACCAGTGTTCACGCAGTTCGACTTCGCGCTCGATCAGGAAAATTCGAACCATGATATCGCCCATTGATTTGAGATTTTTGTGTTCCAGCGGGACCTGATTTTTCAAAGATGAGGCAACGGCGCGCATCGAATGTTGCGTCGTTTGCACGATCGGCGGCAAGGCGGTTGCCGCACCCAAAGTCAGCAGGATTCCGACCAATGCCGGGCTTGCCTGGCTCCGCAGCACGATCAACATTGCGTAAATTACGACCGGAATGATGAAGATGACTTCCTGGCCGCCCGTGTTTTGGCTTTCAAAGAAAATGCCAGCTACAATTGCAGCAAACAGCCAGATTGACGGGTGATCAAGCCTTTGCCATTTTGCGGCAAATAGAAGCAATAAGCCCGCAAGCGCGGCGGGTGCTCCAACGCCAAAAGTGCGCGCCGCTCCTTGCAGCAAGCGCCCGGTCAAGCCTTCTTCATTGCTCGCCACGAGTTCAAGAATGTTGCCGATATAGGCCGATATGATGCCTGTACTGAACTCAGTGACTGCCAGAATGACTGCAAAAATAATCCCCGCAAGAATGGTTGATAGAATTGAAATCCTGCCGGCGAGTAGCGCATAGGCACAGAGCAGGCCGGCGGCAAGGAAGGCCGTGATCTTGATGGAGAACAAAATGGTCATGGCAAGGCCAACGACCAATCCTTGAATCCAAGTGTTGCGCATGAATAGCAGTGCGGCGGCAACGATATAGATTAACTGGCTGCCTTGCCGATTATAGATCGCAAATCCATCAAAGCCCGGATAGGTGTAGTACTCGGTTGTGTTGAACGGGATGATGGTGAAAAACGCAAAACCCATCGCGACCAAAAGAGCGCTGACTGCGTTGGTTTTTAGACTGTCCCAGGTGACAACAGCCATCAGCGGTACCGACACCAATGCAATGGACCATGATGCGGCCAGCATGGGCTGACTGTCCGGGAGCAGAAGGCGCACCCAGTAAAACAGATAATACCCAAGCGCGCCTACCGGCGGGAAAAAGTCGACATTGGGAATCTGGCCGGATGCTATCCGGTTCTGTGCATCCAGATACAGATAGCTATCCCAATAAAAAGCACCAATGGAGATTTTGACAGGCAATGACAGGATGATCGCCGGGATGATCAGGCACAGCGCGAGTAGGGCCCAGCTCATTGCCGCGTAGTATTTGTTTTGGTGGGAATTCGCTAAACTTGTCATGGACTTATACTGATTGCCTAAATTGACTTAAGGGCAAGCACGATCAGCGGCCAGCCATCATCACAACTGACCACTTTATGGTTAAAATTCTGAAAATTTGGGCGCGAATTGGTGTGGTTCAACCTTTGATTGAACCACCGGCACGTGCCGCGACATCGAACCGCTATTCATATCCGGGTGCGTCGAAGCCACTCAAGTTCAACTAAGCCTAGACTCTGTCAGCCTTTGATGGAATCGCGCCGCCCGGATTTATCCGAAATTTTCAATGCCCAAATCCACGCCAGCGGTTCAGTTGAAGACTGAAACGCTCTAGCTGCGTGGTTTCAGATTTTCCGGGTCGTATAATGGCTCATAGCCGATGCCGGAAACCGTCACAGGAAACTCTTCGCCCATATAGTCGATGACCAGTTTATTGCCCTTCTTTGCGTAATCATGCGGCAGATAGGCCAAGGCAATGTTCTTGCCTATTGTGGGGCCAAACGCGATGGAGGTGGTGTAGGAGAAGCGTCCCAATTCGTCGACCAGCGTCTGTTTTGTCTTGCCATCCAGAACCGGGCAGGTGCCCACCGGATATCTTGCAACACCCTGACTGTCGATATTGTCATCCATGACCAGGGTGCAGAGCGTTGCGGGTCGATTGTTGCGTGCCCTGATTTCGAGGTAAGCCTGCTTGCCGCGGAAATCGGCTGCCTTTACCTTGGGGCGCGCCAGATCGGCTTCGATGAGATTATACTCGGTCAACAGATCAGCGTTTTGCAGACGCAGGGATTTCTCCATCCGGCGTGTATTGGCATAGGTTTCGACGCCAAAGGGCATGATATTCTGAGCGCGCAAGGCGTCCCACACGGCCAGGCCGTCCTCATACGTCATGTGCAGTTCCCAACCTTGTTCACCCACGTAGGAAAGGCGCAGGGCACTGACTTTTTTTCCTGCAATCTCGACCGGCCTGACAGACGCAAAGGGGGAGTTTTCCTGGCTCAGCGTGTTAGGATCGGCAACGACCTTTTGCAGTGTGGTCCGTGCAT
>JAHEJF010000535.1 GCA_024639025.1 Ahrensia sp.
TCCAATTGAACACAAAAAACATTTGTTCTGTTAACCACTACGACAGCACTTTTTAGCACACTGATGGGGTGTACAACTGTCAGTAAGGCTTAGAGGTGTAGTAAGATGGGGCAAGCAATCAGAACGAATGGGCGACCAGTTTTTTCCTCTCCAGCCGGCGAAAAATGCGCAACAGCGCATTCAAGGCCCGTGGATTTGGTCCACTTGGCACGCCAGACCGGTGGAGACAGAGAGCTGGAAGAAGAGGTGTTACAGCTGTTTTTGAGACAGGCAGCCGCTTTGGGACGGGAAGTCGAAGGGGCGTCAGATTATGATACAGTGGCGAAGGTAGCGCACAGTATCAAAGGCGCAGCCAGAGCTGTTGGCGCATTTGATGTTGCGCAATTGGCAGACAGTCTGGAGGGTCATCCTTCGGAGAAAAAATGTGTCAAGGCGCTGGTCTCGGAGATCAATGTGACCTGCGACTACATTTCGTCGCTTCTGCGCTGATAATCTGCTCGTTTTAAGGGCTTTCTAAAGCAGCTTGCTTGACAATTGGCGGCTAATGTCTAAGTCGCGGATAACGCACACCCCATGACCAATTTTATGAATATGGATCGAGAATGCCCAAGCTAACGATTGTTGCTTTTGATGGAAAGCCGTTTGAACTGGATGTGGCCAGTGGTTCGACTGTTATGGAGAACGCAGTCAAGAACTCCGTCCCCGGGATTGAGGCTGAATGTGGCGGCGCCTGTGCTTGTGCAACCTGTCATGTCTATGTGGACGACGCCTGGACTGAAAAAGTGGGCGCGCCAGACGTGATGGAAGAGGATATGCTCGATTTCGCGTTCGAGCAGAAGCCAAATTCACGGTTGTCATGTCAAATCAAGATGACAGATGAGTTTGACGGGTTGGTGGTACACGTCCCCGAACGCCAAGCCTAAGCGCAGGAAGCGCCGATGTTAGCGCCCTTTAAATCGCACACATGGCGGTTGGCACATGACCGTGGCCTCGTCATTGGGATGCCCGGTCGTTTGATGGGGGTCATTAATGCCACTCCTGACAGTTTTTCCGATGGCGGGATGTTCGGTGTGCCGCAACAGGTCGCTGAACATGCCTGCAAGCTTGTTGAACAGGGCGCTGCAATCATCGACATAGGTGCTGAAAGCACAAAGCCCGGTGCGACAGAGGTAGATGCGCAAAAAGAGACCCAGCGACTGATGCCTGCGCTGGAAGCTGTACTTGACAGATTGCCTGAAGTGCCTGTTTCCGTTGATACTTATCGTGCCTCAACAGCACGCAAGGCGCTGGCCGCCGGAGCGCATATTGTCAACGATGTTTGGGGGCTTCAAAGAGATCCTGAAATTGCACGCGTGGCGAGCGATTTTGGCGCCGGCCTTGTCATCATGCACACCAATCGCGAGCGAGACGCGCTTGACGATGTAATTGCAGACCAAAGATCCTATTTCGAACGATCCTTGGACATAGCCACCAAAGCCGGTATCGGCAGGGATCAAATCGTACTTGATCCGGGATTTGGGTTTGGCAAGGAGACAGCCGAGATGAATTTTGAGCTGCTGGCCAGATTTGAAGAGTTGCTTGACCTGGGTTTTCCCATTTTGGTTGGTACGAGCCGAAAGCGTTTTTTGGGCGCTTCAATTGGTTTGGAGCCAAAGCAACGTGATCAGGCGACAGCAGCCACCACAAGCTTGCTGCGGAGTAAAGGTGCAGCGATTTTTCGTGTCCATGATGTTGCTGCCAACGCAGAAGCGCTGCGCATATCAGATGCAATGCTGATGCAGTTGCGTTAAGCTGTGTCGAAAAGGATCCATCATGACCTATGAAATCCGAATGATGAATTGCGCGTTTTTTGCGCGGCATGGTGTCTATGATCAGGAGGAGTTTCTTGGTCAACGCTTTTATGTTGATGCAATTCTGGAAGTGGAGCCGGGGAATGCCCTTGAGAACGACTCCATTGAGGGTACGGTTGATTATGGCAGAGCATTTCTGGAGATTGAGAAGATCATTGCAGGCGAACGGCGCTATTTGATTGAAGCGATCGCGTTGGAGATCGGCAAGGCATTGTGTGACGAATTTCCGCAAATCAAGAAGGCAGACATAACCGTCCGCAAACCCAATGCACCGGTGCCCGGCGTTCTCGATTATGTTGAGGTTCGTGTTGTCCACAAGGCCTGAGTTGGAGCAGACTTCAGCACTTATTGGTCTGGGCGGCAACGTTGGCGACGTTGTGCGCTCGATGCAAAGAGCGATTAATGCAATTCAGACACGGTCAGATTGCGAAGT
>JAHEJF010000536.1 GCA_024639025.1 Ahrensia sp.
TGTTCTCGATCGCCACGTTCCAGCGATTGGTTCCCCAAAGGCGTTCATATTGATCAAAGCCCACCCACTTTTCGCGCGGCAGAAGTTTTGAATTCGTGAATGAATAGGTAACGGTCCAAAGCGTGCCGCCAACGAACACAACAAGGGCTGTGAAAATCATTGGAATGGCAGCGACTTTTGCCGACAAATTGCGAAACAGACTATTTGGTTTGCCTATGGTTGCCAAACCGCACCCTCCCCAATATTGCGAATTTGCAAAGGGCCGCTGTCAAAAGCGGCCCCGTGCGCTCAGAGTTAGTTGTTACTCGGCGCTCGATACGATGTCGACGAAGCGCGCCTGCGCATCTTCCGGTGTGATCGAATTGTCATTGAAAAATTCAACAAACAAATCGTTGAGCTGGTTGTTGGTGTCTTCCGTATTCAATTGCGTCGTAGACGGAAGCGTATTGCCAGCAGCAAGGATTTCGAGGCCTTTTTTCATGCAGTCGTTTGCAGCTGCAAGATCGATGTCGCCGCGAATTGGCAATGAACCCTTTTTGAGATTGAATGAGACCTGAACTTCAGGCGACACCATCAGGTTTGCAAGCTCGTCTTGTGCTGCCTTGATTTCCGGATCATCAATAACCGGAAAATAGAACGCGTCACCACCTGTATCGATCAACTCGTTTACACCCAAGCCAGGCAGACAGGTGTAGTCTTTACCAGCGACCTTTCCTGCGACGGCAAATTCACCTTGTGCCCAGTCGCCCATGATTTGACCGCCGGCCTGATCGGTAACAACCATATTGGTGGCCTGGTTCCAGTCCTGGACCGAAGATCCTTCAGCCATGGAACGCGCATCGGCCGCTGCCTTGAAGACCCGTGCCATTTCTTCACCGCCAGCAAGTTCGGCGTTCTTGTTGCCGTAGATGTCAACCAGTGCGTCTGGTCCGGCAAGAGCAACCATCAATACGTTGAAGGCGCCCGCAGACTGCCATGACTGGCCACCAAGAGCCAGCGGTTGAAGACCCGCGTCGCGCAGGGCGTCTGCAGCGGCAACGAATTCGTCCCAGTTAGCTGGAACCGGAACGCCTGCTTTTTCAAACGCACCGTTTGAAAGCCACAACCACTGCCATGAGTGGATGTTGACCGGCGCGCAGTAGATGCGTCCGTCAACTGTGCAGGCATCCAGCAGTGAACTTGGATAGATGATGTCTTTCCAACCGTTGGCTTCAGCAACGTCTGTCAGGTCCCGAAGCAGTCCGGCCTCGATCAATTCTTCGGCCTGGCGACCGGTGTTGAATTGGAATGCACCCATCGGGTCGCCACCGATCAGACGGCTGACCATGATAGGGCGTGCTGTTCCGCCGCCGCCTGCAATGGCACCGTCGACCCATTTGTTTCCGGTTGCGTCAAATGCTTTAGCGAACTCTGCCACCGCAGCGGCTTCGCCACCAGATGTCCACCAGTGCGTTACTTCGAGATCTGTCGCTTGAGCGCTCAATACGGGTAGTGCTGCCGTCATGGCGAGCGCAGTTGTAATTCGTTTAAGATACATCGTTTCCTCCCAACTGTATCGTTACAGTAAAATCGTAACCTCATACACCCATGTGATGCAAGCCCAAAAGCGATTCGCAGCCAAATTGATTTCATCAGCTTGGGATATCTAAATTAAGTGTTATATATCAAATGTTTATTCTCTGACATCTTTGCGTAAAAATCCCTGACAGGGAAATTTGTATTGAACTTTTTTTCCTGTTCTTCTAACTTTATCGATAATGTTGGGAAGGAATATGATGGCCCTGTTTCAGAATATTGAACGATCAGGTCTGTGGTACTGAGGGTGGAGTACTGAACAAAAATGAGCAAACAGAACATAACTTCGGCGCGACCCCCAACGCTTAAAACCATCGCTTTTATGACCGGTTACAGCGTGACGGCCGTGTCGCGCGCGCTCAAGGATGCGCCCGATATCAGCGAACAGACCAAAGAACGAGTCAGGCTGGTTGCCAATCAGATCGGTTATCGTCCCAGCCGTGCTGGCTTGCGCCTAAGAACGGGAAAGACGCAGGTCATCAGTCTTGTGCTGGATGTGGATGAGGAGATCATGGGTTTGACCTCACAGATGGTCAACGGGATCAGCCAGCGCCTGCGCCAAACCAATTATCATTTGGTTGTTACGCCCTATTCCAACGAAGACGATCCAATGATGCCGGTGCGCTACGTTGTTGAAACCGGTTCTGCTGACGGTGTGATCCTTTCCAGAACCGAACCGCAGGATCCGCGCGTGAAGTATTTGCTCG
>JAHEJF010000537.1 GCA_024639025.1 Ahrensia sp.
AAAGACAGACAGCAGCGATACACAAGTCGCGATAACGAAGGAGTAATACAGGCCGCGCAGCAAGCGGCGATCATGAAACATGCCCAGTTTGGGTTCCGTATCATTAAAGAACCAGTCCAGTGTGAATCCACGCCAGGGCAAGGATGGGAAGAGCGAGTCATTGAAAGCAAATGCACCTGCGGCAAGCAGCGGCGCTGCAAGGAACACAAAAAACGCCACCACAAAAATGCGATAGCTTGTTAGAAACGCTCTGTTTGTGTTTGCCATCGCCATCAGGTATCAGCCACCGTACTGTTGAGGGTCTGGCCAGAAAACTTCAGGCCCAGCCAAACAACCAATGACGTAAATGCGAGCAACAGAAATCCGAAGGCCGCTCCAGCCTCCCAATTGTAACGCGTGATGAATTGGTCGTAGATCTGCTCGGTAAACCAGCTTGAATTTTTTCCGCCCAGCAAGATGGGCGTAAGATAACTGCCCGCTGTGAGCATGAATACGACGATACAGCCTGCAACAATGCCAGGCATGGCATAGGGTATGATGATCCGGCGTAGAACCGTTGGCCCGTTCCCGCCCAGATTATAGCCGGCTTCGATCATCGAGTTGTCCATGCCATCAAGTGTCGACACAAGCGGCACAATCATGAACAGGATGACCGTATACACCAGGCCCATAATCACTGCGGCATCGTTGTAGAGAAACTCGATAGGTGAACCGATGATGCCGGCCCATTGAAGGCTGCTGGAGATGACACCCGTCTCGCGCAGCAGCAATATCCAGCCAAAGGCGCGGATAAGATCGCTAACCCAAAGCGGAATCAAGCACATCAGAAACAATGCTCCACGACTACGTTTACCCGCGATCTTTGCGATGTAATATGCGATTGGGAATCCGAGCAGCAACGCAAGAACCGTCACCAGAAGCGACATGGATCCGGTACGCAAAAGCGTGTTCCAGTAAATTGGCTCGGTGAAAAAGTCGATATAGTTGGAGAAGCTGAATTCATAGACTCGCGGCCGGACTTTCTCACGCAGCGAGATGAAAAGCATGCCGGCATGCGGCAAAATGATAAGAAGCGCAATCCATAGCGCGAATGGCGCAAAAAGAAGATATAGAGACAACCGCCTTATGTCTTTTTGAGTGGCCGCGCTCACTTCAGTCTCCAAAGCACATGGTTTGTTCTGACGACCATTGAAGCATCACTGCTTGTTGCGGTTGTAAATCGTCTGTGCCTCCAGTCAGAACAACATCCGCTTCAATCAATTCGCCGGCAGTGTCGCGGACCAGAACACGGCTGTTGGCGCCGTTGAACAAGATGCTGTCCACCACGCCCTCTATTGCATTTTTGCCTGAGGCACTTGCGTTCTTTGCCTTCTTTGGTTTGCTGGCAGTGATGTATTCTGGCCTGACAAATATGCTGACTGTATCGCCTTGTGCCGGTTTTCTTGATCTCCGCACCGAGCCGATGATTTTCAGCCCGGCCCGGGTCTCAACTTCGACCTGCGCTCCCGATGACTTTGAAACTCTGCCGGTCCAGCGATTTGTATCTCCGACAAATCCCGCAACAAAGGCCGCCGATGGTTCGTGATAGAGCTCCTGCGGTGTGCCGGTCTGAACAAATTTGCCCTCATTCATGATGGCAACATTGTCGGACATGACCAGCGCCTCCGATTGGTCATGCGTGATATACACAAAGGTCGTATCAAACTGATGCTGCAGGAGTTTCAACTCGATCTTCATCGCCTCCCTCAGTTTCAGATCAAGCGCGCCCAACGGTTCGTCCAACAACAGGACATCAGGGTCCAACACCATGCACCGCGCGATGGCGATGCGCTGCTTCTGGCCGCCGGATAGTTGGGTGATCTCTCGGTTGGCAACATCAGGTAATGAGATGCGCTCCAGAACATCCTGTACCTTTGTCTTTATTACATCCTTTGAGGCACGATTGCACCGCAAGCCATAGGCGATGTTTTCATAGACGTTCATCATCGGAAACAGAGCCAGATGCTGAAACACCATTTTCACATTGCGCTTGTTGGGTGGTGCACTGACTACAGACTTTCCCTTGATCCGGATATCGCCTGAATCGGGTGTCTCAAAACCAGCAATCATGCGCATGAGTGTGGTCTTACCGCAGCCGGACGGTCCCAAGATCGAGAAGAATGATCCTTTCGGGATATCCAGAGAGACGTCGTCAACCGCGCGCACAGACCCAAAATGCTTCCTCACCTCAATGCATTGAAGATCGTTTTCGAAGTTGGATTGCATCAGTATTCCAG
>JAHEJF010000538.1 GCA_024639025.1 Ahrensia sp.
GCCAAAATATCATGAAGGCGGCGAGCGCCGTTATGGGTAAAGACAGGGCAAATAGTGTACGTCTCCGGCCAAATCCCGTTCTGAACTTGTCTGCACCGATGCCAATGATGGGATCATTGACGGCATCAATAATTCTGACAAGCAGCAGTGCTCCACCGACCGCACCGAGAGACAGCCCAAGTGTTTCTGAATAGAATGTGGGTACCAAAATATACAGGGGAAGCGTGAGTGCGGCGAGCGGAATGGCCGGCAGGGCGTAGATGATCATTCGGGCAAGCGAAAGTTCAGATCCAGATTTGCTCACTTGGCCGGCTCCAATTGCAGCGTTTTTTCAGTAGCTTGTTGATGTTTATACGCAGGCAACGGGCGAACAGATTTTGTTTAACCCGCAACGGTTTGAATTCAGGGCGTCACAGCTGCCTCAATTCAGACCTGTTTAGTAAAACTGACCTGCCGCACATCGATAAACTCCTCTTCAAAACCTGCTTCACAATAGTACAGGTAGAAGTCCCACATGCGCTTGAACCGATCGTCAAATCCCTTTGTTTTCAGCGTATCCCAGCTGTCTCCAAATCGCTGGCGCCACTCGGCGAGCGTGCGGGCATAGTCGCGTGCAAAAATCAGTTCACCGGTTTTTGTCAGGCCTTTTTGAGCCGGAAGTGTCTCGAGCATGGATGGCGGCGGCAACATGCCGCCAGGAAAGACGTAACGTTGAATGAAATCGGGATTGTCACGATAAAAGGGATAGGTGTTCTCGTTGATCGTGATGACTTGGATGCCCGCTTTGCCACCCGGCTTAAGCACATCGCTGACCTTCCCGAAATAGGTTCCCCAATAGGCTTCACCGACGGCCTCGAACATTTCGATTGAGATCACCTTGTCATAGGTGCCCGCTTCGTCCCGATAGTCCTGGAACTTGAACGTGGCACGGTCGGACAAATTGGCCAGGCGGATGCGTTCACGGGCAAAGTCGAGCTGCTCACGCGATATGGTCAACCCGGTGATCCTGCAACCAATCTCCTTGGCAGCAAACTCGGCAAAGCCGCCCCAACCGCATCCAATTTCGAGCACATGATCGTCTTTTGTGATGCCAATGGATTCTGCGAGCGCTCGATACTTGGCCGTCTGCGCTGATTGGAGGTCATTGGCTCCAGTCTGATAAAGTGCGGAAGAATAGGTCATCGACGGATCAAGCCACTGGGCATAGAAGTCATTGCCCAGATCGTAATGTGCCGAAATGTTCTTTTTGGCCCTGGATTTCGTGTTGCGATTGAGCCAGTGATGCACACGACTGAATATGCCCATGAACCAGTTTTTTTGGTATAGCTTGTTGCCCCAATCTTCATTGACCAAAAACAAGCGCAGAAACGTGGTGATGTCCGGGCTGGTCCAATCACCATCCATGTAGCTTTCGGCAACGCCAACTGTCGCACCTTTCAGTGCCCGTTTTGGTAAATTCCAGTTGTGCAGCACCAGAACCGCATCAGGACCAGGTTCATGGCCCTCAATCTTGACCGTTCTTCCATCAGGCATTTGGATCGTCAGGGAACCACACGGCAGTTGCAGCGCGAGTTTGAGAGCAAGCCTCGCCTTCATCGGAAGGCCGCGCACATAATTGCGCAAATTCGCGGCGGTCAGCTTCTCTGCCGCAGAAATCAGGTCATCCGCACTGTTTACTGTGTAAGACATAGCCGCGTCTCATTTACTCTGAACTATATTTAATCGCGAATTACTCTGCAGGTCCAGAGGCGGTATCCTGATAACTTACGGGGGCGGGCGGCTTGCCGCGAGAATGGAATTTCGCGCCCTTGATCCACAGTTTCAGGGCTTCCCAGTGGATTCCAGCAACAATCTTGAAGGTCATGAAGGGCAGGCGGGCGACTTGGCCCAGCAGGGTTTTCGTATTGAAAAGTGTTGAAATACCATAGAATGTTGCCATCAAAACAGGATCCGGGCCCTCGGTTTCAAAGATGCGTATTTTGACTTCTTCACCAGGTGGAACCACGCGAAAATGGTAGCGCATATCCATATCCATGAAGGGCGAAACATAGAAGATCTTGTTCCGTTCCTGGCGTAAGCCACTGCGTGTCAGCTGACCGTTCTCCACTTTGCACACATAGGTGTGGCGCTCTTTGAAAGTGTTACGCACTTCATAGATCACGGCAATCAGCGCGCCATTCTGATCATAGCAAAAGTAGTTTGCGATGGGATTGAACACAAAGCCCATTATTCTCGGATAGGCGAGCAGCATTATTTTGTGCGGCGTTGGACATCC
>JAHEJF010000539.1 GCA_024639025.1 Ahrensia sp.
GCAAGCCATTTGGAGGAAATAGCGATCAAGGGCGAGGACGCCGATGTGCCGGCGCTGAAGGGTTGGCGCAAGGAACTGTTTGGCGACAAGGCACTTAAATTGCTCAATGGTGAAAGCGGATTGCGCTTTGAGAACCGGAAGATTGGCGTGGTCGAACTTTAGAGAGTGTCACCCCGGAGTACGATCAAAGCGCCGGTTTAATCCAGTTTTTTCAATATCCTAACGCGCCAAAGCTTTAATCCCTGACGGCCAGCTCGATTTTTCTGCCTGTGACCTTTGACAGTTGGTCAATGCGCCCCTGCGGTTTTTCACCAACAAGCTCCTTGAGGGTGCGCGGTAGAGTTAGCCGCATCGTCTGGTCGTCAATTTTTTCCCACTGCAAATCCTTGACGACGCCTGGCATAGCGGCGGTGAACAGATAGGCAACGCGCATGAATCCGCCGAGCAATTTTGAGCGCTCCCAGATCCTGTCGGTGGTGACATTGCGAATTTCCGGCGCAAGGGACTCGTTCTTGAGCCCCTCATATCTGAAGTAGTTGGACAGCGCGATATATGCCCTGCCCTGATGCGAAATCTGGACAAAGCTGCCATAAGCAATAATCGCCAGCGATTGCATCGAACGATAATCCGCATGTGCTCGCCAACCGATGTCCGCCAAACGGCAAGCCGCCTTTCGGTAACGGGTCTCATCAACGGTCTCATCTACACCAAACACTTCAAAACTGTAGCCGGTCCAATCGGCCAGTTCGCGGGCGTGCTTGGGTGAGCGGGCGCGCAATATGGCCAGTTCGTCGGCTGCGTCGAGCAATGCGTCGCGGTTCTGCGTCTCAGTACCGAGCTGATCAAACAAATAGCCTTCGCGCACACCACTGGATGAAAACAGGATGCGGCTTGGTTGCATGGCTTTTATCAACTCACTCAGAATCACAGCGCCATAGGGAAGCAGCGCGCGACGAGACCCCGACACACCCGATATACCTTTGATTTTGTTGATGTCCTTGGACTTGAGGTCTTCCAGAAATTTTTGCGCCCTGTCGGGTTGGATCTCGTAAGCGTGGGTGACATGCAACGGATAGTCCATCGCAGCAATGTGCAATTTTGCCAGATTTCGCCAGGTGCCACCGACGGCATAAAATGTGCGGTCTTTGCCGGCACCAACCAAGTCTGCTGCAGCCAGATCTTTTCGCGTCAGTTTTTCCGCTTTTTCGATCGAACCCGAAGCACGCTCCTGCAGCCGGATCACCCCGAGCGGCAATGTGATGCCGGTACCAAAGCTGTCACCTTTGACATCAACCAGTTCAAGGCTGCCACCGCCCAGATCGCCTGCAATTCCATTGGGTGCGCGAAAAGCGGAGATAACGCCTTGTGCAGAAAAACGCGCTTCCTCAGCACCGCTCAATATGCGGATCGGTTGCTGAAGAATGCGCTCTGCCGCTTCTACAAACTCCGAGCCGTTTTCAGCTTCGCGTGCTGCTGCTGTTGCAACAACGTGCAGTTTTTCGACCCTGGCCTGCTCGGCCAATGATCTGAAACGCACCAGCGCTGCCAAGGCACCATCTACGGCAGCTTGGTCCATTCGATTGGTCTTGGCGATGCCGCGTCCCAATCCACACGATACTTTTTCGTTGAAGAGTATAGATGGTGCGCGCACCAGTCCTTCGTAGATCACCAAGCGGACCGAGTTCGAACCGATGTCGATGACGGCAACCGGTTGCCGATCCTTAAGGCGGCCCTGGGCATCTTCAGTCTCAATCACATGTCACCGCCGGCATCGTACTTTACTTGATGGCTGCACCTTGCGCCTTTTTCTTATGCGCAATCAATCCGGGTGCGGATGATTTCAGTGATTTTCCACGACCTGATAGGCTTGGATTGGTCATGAAGTAGTTTTGGGCATCGAACGGTTCTTCGTCCTCGCGCATTTCCAAGCGTTTGGAAGTTCCATCTGGTAGCAGTTCGAAGCTCTGCTGATTGTCCATCAGGTTCGCCAGCATGATCTGGTTGACAACCTGCTGCAGCACTGTTGCGTTCTTCAGCTGGACCAGCGTTTCAACCCGGCGATCAAGATTCCGCGGCATCAGATCCGCAGAGCCCATGTAAACGATAGCATGTTTTGACGGCAATTCATGGCCGTTGCCAAAACAGTAGATGCGACTGTGTTCAAGGTATCTTCCGACAATGGATTTCACCCGGATATTTTCTGATAGACCCGGCACCTGTGGCCGCAAACAGCAAATGCCGCGCACGACCATATCAATTTCAACACCCGCAG